>JAICTB010000059.1 GCA_025936595.1 Thermoleophilia bacterium
CCGCGATCTACCTGCCGGGCACGGGCGACCTCCGCTCGGCGGGGCTGCTCGCGGTCGTCGGCTCCGTCCTGTACGCATTCCCGCTCCTCGTGTGGCTGCGCTACAGCGAGGAGATCGTCTCGGCGGGCGGCCTCTCTGCGTTCGTCGAGGCCGCGGTCGGCCGCCGCGCCGCGCTCGTCCAGGCCACGGTCTGGTCGATCAGCTACTTCCTCTATCTGCCGTACACGGTCACGGACATCGTCTACGAGATGCTCGCGGACATCTTCCCCGGCATCGAGCCGTGGCGCTGGGTGATCGAGGTGACGATGCCGGTGGCGCTCGTCGGCTTCGTGCTGCTCGGAACGCTGCCCGTGCTCCGGGTCCTGCTCGTCTCCGCGGCCGCGCAACTCGTGCTGATGCTGATTCTCGGCGGCGTGATGATCGGCCATACCGGCGCGCCCGGATCGTCGTTCACCCACGCGGCGAGCACGCACGAGATCGCGCGCGGCGGCACGCGCGTCGCCCTGCTCTTCCTCTGCGGCAGCCTGCCGATCTTCCTCGGCGCCGAAGCCGTCGGCGGCGCGCGTACGGTTCGCCGCGGCATCGGCACCGCTGCGGTTGTCGTCGCTGCGTACCTCATCTTCGCGGCCTTTCCACTCGCGGCCGTCGACCCTGCACTCTCGCACGCGAACCTCCCCGGCTTCGCGATCGCCGGTGCGTACTCCGGCCGCGGCCTTGCGATCGTGATCGGCGTCGGCGCCGCGGCGAGCGTCGCCGGGCTGATCGTCGCCGAATACCTCGCGCTCTCGCGGCTCCTCTTCGCCGTCTTCGGGGTGCCGGTGCGAAGGATCCTCAAGTGGATCGCGGTGCCGTTCATCGCGATCGATGCGATCTCGATCATCAACCCGGAGGAGTTCGACGAGAACGTCCTGCGCCCCTCGCTCGTGGCGCTCTTCCTGTCGCAGCTGATCGTCTTCGCGGTCTTCCCGATCTACCGCAGACGGCGTGGCAAGCTGTCGCCGCTCGACGTCGTGCTCGCCGCTGTCGCGTTCGCCCTGATGTCGTACGGCCTCTACCGCGCGATCATCGAGCCGGTGAGCACGTGAGCGCTACGACTCGCGCATGAATCCCTGACGCGCGGCACTGACGAGCGCCACCGCCTCGGGAAAGAGCACGCGCATCGCGTCGCGCATCGCGATCGACTGGTCGGCCGCCCCGCCCTCGACCTGGACCTGAGCGAGTGCGGCGGCAGTCAACTCGACGGCCGTGTTGAGCGTCAGGGTCGCAAACTGCTCGCGCTGTGCCTCCTGCACCGACTCCGCCTGCTGCTCCGCGAACTCGCGCAACCCGCGCAGGAGGTCCTCCGGATCGCCGCCGAACGGGAAGCCGAATCCACCTTCCTCAGACATGCGACCACGTTAGCGCAGGTCGAGCAGGTAGCCGCGCTCGACCTCGCGCACGAACTCGTCGACAGCACCCGTGGCGGCGCGAACGGCCTCCGAGAACGGCGAGGCGATCTCACCGAGCGCGCGCTCGAGCGCGATCGTGGCTGCGCCGACCGCGTCCAGGTACGCCGGCGTCGCGACCCGCGGCGGCGCGCCGACCGCGCGGTCGAGCGCGAGCGCGGCTTCCTCCGCCTCCTCGATCCCGGCCGGCTGCTCGACCATCCGAACCTGCGCGAGCTGCACGCGCAGCGCGTCCAGGTCTCCTCCGCCCGCGAGCTCCCCGGCGAGCTCACACATGGCGACGATGGACGCCGCGGCGCGCACATCCTCGCGCCGGTCGACCGGCTGCACCGCGTCGTCGACCAGCAGCCAGCGGCGCGCACCCTCGGCGCCGAGCGCGACGAGATAGACGCGCCGCCCGCCCGCCGGCTCGGCCGCGAGGACGCCCGCCACCTCGCCCCGCCGGGCCACCACGGACGCGATGCGCTCCAGGTCCTCGGCGAGCGTCATAGAGTCAAGCGTATGGATGCACGCGAGCTCTTCGCGCCGCTCGGGCCTGGCTACGACCGCTGGGGCTCCGTGCTGTCGCTCGGCCAGGATCCGCGCTGGCGCCGCTTCCTCGTCTCGCGCGTCGACGCAGGACCGACCGACACCGTGCTCGACGTCGCAACCGGAACCGCGGCCGTCGCGCTCGAGCTCGTGCGCCAGAAGGACTGCTTCGTCGTCGGCATCGACCAGAGCCCCGAGATGCTGGAAGAAGGGCGGCGGCGTGTGATCCTCGCCGCGGCGACGAAAAAGGTTCGCCTCCAGGAGGGAGATGCACGCGCATTGCCGTTCGACGACGGTCAGTTCGATGGGCTCACGTTCACCTACCTGTTGCGCTACGTGGAGGACCCGGCGGCGACGTTGCGCGAGCTCGCTCGCGTCGTGCGGCCCGGCGGCACGATCTCGAGCCTCGAGTTCGGCGTGCCCCGCGGCGTATGGCGGCCGCTGTGGGAGGCCTGGACGCGCGTCGGCCTGCCGACCGCCGGACGCCTGATCGGGGACGGCTGGCACGAGGTCGGAACGTTCCTGCATCCGTCGATCACGGGCTACTACGAGCGCTGGCCACTGCCGCGGCTGCTCGAGGCCTGGCGTGACGCGGGCATCGACGACGTGCACGCGAGACGACTGTCGCTCGGCGGCGGGATCGTGACGTGGGGACGCAGGAGGTAAGGCCGGCGTGGTACGCGCTGCGTGGCGGCGGCGCGCGCGACTACGTGACGCTGCTCCACCCGCCGTACACGTTGTGGCATCTCTCCTATGTCGCGGTCGGCGCAGCGATCGCACCGCAGTTCCACCTCGATCGGATGCTGTGGGGCTGCGCTGCGTTCCTGCTCGCGATGGGCATCGCCGCGCATGCGCTCGACGAGCTGCACGGCCGGCCGCTGCGCACGAGCATCCCGGCTCGCGTGCTCGTGGCCGTCGCGGTCTGCGCGCTCGCAGGCGCCGTCGCGATCGGAATCGCCGCCGCGGCAGCGTGGGGCTGGGGCCTCCTCGCGTTCGTCGCCGTCGGAGCAGTGCTCGTGCCCGCGTACAACCTGGAGCTCGCGCTGCACACGGACCGGGGCTTCGCGCTCGCGTGGGGCGCCTTTCCCGCGCTCACGGGCTACTTCGTCGAGGCGCAGACGCTCCGTATCGAGGCCGTTGCCGTCGCGCTGTACGCATTCGCGCTCAGCCTCGCGCAGCGCGCGCTCTCGACCCCGGTGCGACGGGCGCGCCGCGAGCAGCAGACGACGGCGGGCACGGAGCCGCTCGAGCGCACGCTCCGCTTGCTCACGTGGGCCTCCGTCGCGGTCGCCGTCGGGCTCGTGGCGGCGCGCCTACGATGACGGCATGAGCGTAGGCTCAACGGAGCTCAAAAAAGACCGGAGGTGCCGGCTTTGCCGGCGCCGGGAGCGGGAATGACCGCCGCAGCAATCGTCGCCGTCGCCGCCGCCGCAGTCGCGCTGCTCGCACTCGGCGCGACGCTTCTCGCCCTCCGCAAGGTTCGCGCCCACGACCGGATGCTGGAGCGCGAGATCGAGAGCGGCAAGGCTGCGTTCGACGAGATCATCGCGGCGGAGGTCGCGCAGCGCTCGGACGAGCTCGGGCGCGCGATGGCGCGCCTTCGCGCCGACGCCCTCTCGGGACTTGCGGAGGAGGAGCGGCGGATCGCCGACGATCGCCGTCGTGATGTGGCGGAGCGCGAGCGCGACGCGACGGCGCGCCTGATGGAGCAGCTCGTCGTCGCGCAGGCGGGCGTCGAGGAGCGGCTGAGCGACTGGGCGAGCGATGTGGAGAAGCTGCAGGCGGGCCTCGCCGACGACCTGAGACGAATCGAAGCGCGGCAGCAGCAGGCGATTGCGGAGCTCGAAGCGAAGATCGGAATCGACGGAGACCGCCTGCAAGGCTCGGTCGAGGAGCAGCGGCAACTCATCGCGCGCGCGCGAGCGGAGCTTGCCCGCGCGGCGCAGGAGATGATGCAGCAGGCGACGGCGGAGCTCGAGCAGCACGCCGCCGAGCGGCGCCGCGCCCTGCACGAGCTCGCCGACCGACTGCGCAAGCGCGAACGTGACCTGCAGGAGCTCGCCGAGCGGGAAGGCAGCGACGCGGCCGCGCGCATCCAGGTCGCGCTCGGCGACATCGAGCGCCGGCAGGTCGAGCAGCTGCAGCGGATCGTGCAGCGTGAGACGACGCGCTATTCGGAGTCGGCCTCGCAGCAGTTCGACACGTCGATCCGCGGAGCGCGCGAGGAAGCAGCCCGGCGTCTCAGTCGCGAGCTCGACCTCGCGGTCGAGCGTTTCGCCCGCGAGGCGGAGGGCGTCCTCACGGAACGCGTGAACAACGTCAGCGACGCGGCGGCGCAGCGGGTCGAGGACCGCCTGGGCCGGCTCCGCGCGGCCCTCGAGCGCCAGCGCGAGGACGCGCTGAACACGCTGGAGGACCGGGCGCACCAGGTCGAATCGAGCCTGCGCGAACGTTTGCACGAAATTGCGACGGATGCCGAGGCCGAAAGGGCCGTGCTCGAGACGCGCCTGCACGAGCTCGCACGTAGGCTGGACGAGCTGACCGCGAAGGCGTAAACGTCCTGTTAGCCCACCAACTTTCGGAGGCAGGGTTCGTCTACGACAGAGCGAAAACCCGCACACCATGCCGCAGACCCTCGAACATCCCCAGTCGGAGCGCGAAAAGGTCGAGTCCTGGCGCCTCCACGTGCTGATCGAAGCCGGCTATCCGCTGCCGCTCGCAGAGAAGCTCGCCCACTCCGAGGCGGACCTGCATCGCGCGGTGGAGCTGACCCGCTCCGGCTGCACCTTCGAGACGGCCGCCGAGATCCTGCTCTAGCTTCTACGGCGTCGCTAGCATCGGCCGCGTGAAGGTCGAGGCGATGGAGGTCGACGGACGCAAGGTCTACACCGTCCGCGCCTTCAACCGCGGCCTCGCGAGGTGGGTGAACCGGCTGCCGACGCTGTGGATCGAGGGCGAGCTGACCGAGCTGCGCCACCAGCAGCGGTGGGCGTCGGTGTTCTTCACGCTCAAGGACCCGGAGGACGGTGCGTGCCTGCCGGTGCAGATGCCGCGCGGACAGTTCGAGGCGCTCGACCTCGGGCTCGCCGACGGCGAGCGCGTGCACGTCTTCGGCCGTGCCGAGCTCTACGAGCAGCGCGGCGAGCTGCGCCTGAAGGCGCTCTCGATCGAGCGTTTCGGTCTCGGTGCGCATCTCGCGGCGCTCGAGCGGCTGAAGCGCAAGCTCGCGGCCGAGGGCCTGTTCGACGAGAGCCGCAAACGGGCGCTGCCACCTTTCCCGCGCCTGATCGGCCTCGTGACCGGGAACGACGCTGCCGCGAAGCGCGATGTGCTCACGCACATCGTGCAGCGCTTTCCGCCCGCGAACGTCCTCGTTGCCGAGACGTACGTGCAAGGCCCGCGGGCGCCGGTTGCGATCCAGCAGGCGATCGCCGATCTGTGCGGGCGCGGCGTCGACGTGATCGTGCTGGCGCGCGGCGGCGGCAGCCTCGAGGACCTGCTGCCGTTCTCCGACGAGCGCGTCGTGCGCGCGGTCGCCGAGTGCGCCGTCCCGGTCGTCTCGGCGGTCGGGCACGAGCAGGACAACCCGCTCTGCGATCTCGCAGCCGACGTGCGCGCCTCGACGCCAACCGCAGCGGCCCGGGTCGTCGTCCCGGACCTGGCCGAGCTGCGCGCGCAGGTCGTGCGCACGCGCGAGCGCCTGCACCGCGGCGCGCAGCGTGCGGCCGAGCGTCATGCGCAACGGCTCGAAGGAGCGCACGAGCGTCTGCAGCGCGCGCCGCTCCTCGCGCTCGAGCGGCGCACGGCGCGCCTCGACACGCTGCACGCGAAGCTCGGCGCGCTCAGCCCGTTCGCCACCCTCGAGCGCGGCTACGCGATCGTCCACCGCGGTGACGACGTCGTCCGCTCAGCGGAGCAGGTGAACGCGGGCGACGCGATCGACGTGCGCGTCGCCGAGGGCACCTTCGGAGCGACCGTTGGCTGACCCGACCTTCGAAGAGGCGCAGAAGGAGCTCGAGTCGATCGTCGAGCGGCTCGAGCGAGGCGACGCGGGCGTCGACGAGCTGACGAAGCTCTGGGAGCGCGGCGAGGAGCTCTACCGCATCTGCGCCGCGAAGCTCGAGGGCGTGCGCGGGAAGATCGAAGAGCTCGCCCGCTCACGGGAGTCGGCCTAGCCCCGCCGCGCGAGCTCCGCTCCGAGCCGGACGAGATCTTCCTCCGCGCACGCGGGACCACCGGGGAGCGCGTGCGCCGCGACGCCGTCGCGGACGATCCCGCCGAAGAGCTCGCAGCGCACCCCGAGCCGCGCGCACCGCCTGACGACCGCGCCGGGCGCCTTTCCCTCGAGCGTCGTCGCGTCGACCGTCCCCTCGCCGGTCACGACGAGGTCGGCGCTGCGGGCGCGCTCGTCGAAGCCGATCGTGTCGAGAACGAGCTCCGCTCCCTCGAGGAGCTCGCCGCCGAACGCTGCGAGCGCCGCTCCGAGCCCGCCTCCCGCGCCGGCGCCCGGCAGGTTGCGGTGCGGCGCGAGCTCGGCCATCCCGGCGAGCCGCGCCTCGAGCACCTCGACGGCCGCGGCGTCGGCGCCCTTCTGCGGACCGAACACGCGCGCAGCGCCGCGCTCGCCGAGCAGCGGGTTGCGCACGTCGCACGCGACGCGCAGCGGCAGGTCGCGGAGCCGCTCGCCGACGACGGCGCGCAGGCCCGCGCCTCCGTCGACGGTCGCCGTCCCGCCGATGCAGACGAGCAGCGACGACGGCCGCTCGGCGAGCGCCGCGAGCAGGAGCTCGCCGAGCCCGCGGCTCGTGGCGCGCAGCGGATCGAGCTCGTGCGGCTCGAGCGCCGGCAGCCCGATCGCCTGCGCCGACTCGACCACCGCCGTCCCGTCGTCGAGCAGGAGCCAGTCGGCTTCGACCGGCGCCCCGAGCGCGCCGGACACGACGGCGCGCCGCCACGTCCCGCCGAGCGCCGCGTGGATCACGGCGGCCGTCCCTTCGCCGCCGTCTGCGACCGGTAGCTCCGCGGCCTCCACCCCTTCGACGCGCCGCAGGCCGGACGCGAGGTGGCCGGCCGCTTCGAGCGGTGAGAGAACGCCCTTGAGGCTAGCCGGAGACGCGAGAGCGAACATGCTCCGGCTCCTGCTCGATCACCTGCTCGACGGAATCCTCGGGCGCTTCTTCGATCTGCTTCAGCATCGCGTAGGAGAGTCCCTCGCGCGCGAGGAAGATCAGCCCGACCCCGACGCCGACGGACGCCTCGATCGCCTGCAGCCCGATGCCGAACGCGAAGCCGCGCGCGTAGTCGACGCCGTAGGTGACGAGTGGGAACGCGACGGCGATCTGCACGAGGCCGAAGTTGCCGGGCCACAGCGGGAAGATCGTCGCGACGTTGATCAGCACGAGCACGAGCCCGGCGGCCGCCAGGTGCTCGTGGATGTGAAAGGCGTGCATCGTCGCCCACACCGCGAGGAGCTGGCAGAACCACCCGATGTACTGGAACATCGCCGCCGTCGCCGCCGCGACCGGGGAGCGCATGATCGCGAGCCCCTGCCGCGCCCGGACGAGGAGGAGCTTCACCGGCCCGAGCCCGTCGAGCGCGTCGCGATGGCCGCGCCGCGCGAGTGCGACGGCCGCGAGGAAGAGCGCGAGCCCGAGCGCGAGCACGAGCCCGATCGACGTGAGCGCCCAGCCGGGGATCTTGGCCGTGAGCAGGACCCAGACGACGAGCGTCGCCGCCGGGAAGACGTCGAACATGCGGTGTGCGAACACGGAGCCGATGAGGGTCGCGGTCGTGCCCTTGCGGCCCACGATCCGGCGGCGCAGGACGGCGACGCGGGCGAGCTCGCCCACGCGACCCGGCAGCACGGCGTTCGCAAAGAGCCCGACGGAGAAGGCGGAGAAGACGAGCGGGAACCGCGGGCGCGGACGCTCGAGCGACTGCTTGATCGCCGTGTCCCACGCGAACGCGCGCGCGACGACCGAGAACAGGTTGAGGGCGATCGCCATCACGACCCAGCGCCAGCTGACGACGGTGAACGCGTCGTGCACGAGATGCCAGTCGGGCCCACGCCAGACGACGAGGGCGACCGCGACGGCGATCAGCGGCAGGACGAGCAGCACGCGCCAGCGGCCGTCGCGCAGCGTCACGCGCACACCTCGGCGTATGTCTCCTCGAGCCGGCGCGCGATGTCGTCCCAACCGTAGTTCTCGACCGCGTGTGCGCGCGCGGCCCGTCCCATCTCGACGCGGCGCTCTTCGTCGGAGAGCATCGCGACCACCGCCTCCGCGAGCGCGGCAGGATCATTCGGCGGTACGAGCGACGCCGCCTCCGGCACGGCGACCGCAGCGTAGCCGGGTATGTCGGAGGCAACGGCCGGCGTCGCGCACGCGAACGCCTCGGCCAGCACGAGGCCGAAGCTTTCCCCGCCGAGCGCGGGCGTGACGAGGAGCTTTGCGCGCTCGAGCTCGTGCGTGCGCACCTCGTTGGGCACGATCCCGAGCACGTCGATGCCGCCCTCGTCGAAGCGCATGCGCGCGTGCAGGAGGCGGTACTGCAGAGGGTCGGTGCCGATCACGCGCAGGCGCGCTCCCGTCGCCGAGTGGATCTTGGGCCAGGCGCGCAGGAGCGTCGGGAGGCCCTTGCGCTGGTCGTGCCGGCCGATGAAGACGACCGCGTGGTCCCGGTCGGCGGGGTCGGCACGCTCGGGGATGACGACGCCGTTCGGGATCACGCGGTAGTCGCCCGGCAGGAAGCGCGACGCGGACTCGGCCGCCATCGGCGAGACGGCGATCCGCGCGTCGATGCGGTCCATCAGGAAGCCCCAGAAGTGGAGCGCGTGCGGCATCCAGCCGAGCTCGCCGTGGGCGTGATGCGTCGCGACGATCGGGCAGCGTGCGAACGACATCGCGGCGACCGACACGGCGGGGGTCATCGGCTCGTGCACGTGCACGACGTCGAACTGCTCCTCGGCGAGGATGCGCCGCACGCGGCCGATGCTGCGCGGGGAGAGCACGATGTTCGGCAGCGAGCCGTTCGCCGGCACGACGATCGAGCGGCCGACCGCGACGATCCCGTCGGGGAGCGGGCCGTGGCGGCCGCTACGCGGGTGCAGGAGCCGCGAGAAGTAGCCCGGCGGGTCGTTGCCCATCAGGACGAGCACGTCGTGGCCGCGGCGGCGCAGCGCCGCCGCCTGGTGCTCCGAGTGCTCCACCACGCCGCCCCAGTACGACCACGAGAACGGGACGACGATGCCGATCTTCACGCGGCGACCGCCGCGAAGGCGTGTGCGAGCCGCGCGGCGGCGGTCTCGATCGCCTCGTCGCTGACCGCGAGCGAGAGACGCGCCCAGCCGGCGCCGCTCGGCCCGAAGCCCTCGCCGGGCGCGACCGCGACACGATGCTCCTCGAGCAGCGTCTCGGCGCTCAACCCCTCGGGCAGCCGGAGCCAGACGAAGAAGGTGCCTTCGCAGACGACCGGCTCCGGCAGCGCGGCCGCGAGCGTGTCCCGCCGCCGTTCGTAGCCGGCGACGCGTGCGGCGACCGAGTCCTGCGGCCCTTCGAGTGCGGCGATCGCCGCGCGTTGCAGCGGCTCGAAGATGCCGACGCGCGCGTGGTCGTTCAGGGTGTTGATCCGCTCGACGATCTCGGCGTTCCCGGCGACGAAGCCGATCCGCCACCCCGCCATCCCGTAGGTCTTCGACATCGACCACATCTCGACGCCGACGTTCTTCGCACCGGGCGTCGCGAGAAAGCTCTGCGGCGCGCGGCCGTCGAAGACGATGTCGATGTACGCGGCGTCGTGCACGACGGCACCGCCCGTGCGCTCCGCCCAGCGGACGGCCGACGCGAACGTGCCCGGCGGCGCGCACACCGCGCACGGGTTCGACGGGTAGTTCAGGTAGAGGGCGGCAGCGGCGGGCGCGGCGTCGAGGTCGGGCGACCACCCTTCGTCCGGCCGCAGGGGAACGGTCTCGAGACGCGCACCGGCGAGTGCAGGGCCGGACGGATAGTCGGGGTAGTAGGGGTCGGGCAGCAGGATCGTGTCGCCCTCGTCGGCGAGCGCGAGCGCCAGCTCGACGATGCCGGTCTTCGTGCCGGGGATCAGGGCGATCTCGCGCTCGGGGTCGAGGTCGACGCCGTAGACGTCGCGGTAGCGCGCGGCGAGCGCCTCCTTCGTATGGGCAAGCCCGCGGATCGGCGCGTAGCCGTGCACATCGGGCCGCGCCGCACTCGCAGCGAGCGCCTCGGCGACGTGGGGCGGCGGCCCCAGCTCGGGGTTGCCGCGGCCGAGATCGACGAGCGGCGGCCCGTCCTTTGCCGCCGCGGCGGCGACGCGGCCGAGCAGAGCGACGAAATACTGCTGCGGCAGCCGGTCCAGGCGTTTTGGCCTCCGACCCATCTGGGTGACTCTAACTAGGCTGCACCGGTGAACCTGATCGAGGCCCTGGGCGGCGGTGTCGGCCCGCGGACGGCCGGGAGCGATGCGGCAGTACGCGCGTCGGAGACCGTCGCGGACGCGTTCCGCGCGCTGGGCCTGGAGCCGCGCTTCCAGGAGTTCGAGATCCTTGGCTACGAGGCGGACGAGCCGGAGCTCGAGGTCGAGGGCGAGCGCTGGCCCGCCGGGCCGTGCATGTACGCCCACGCGTTCGACGGCGAGGGGACGGTGCGGCGGATCGGCGAGCAGAGCGCTCCGGTCGGCGATAAGAAGCTCGGTGCCTTCGCGGTCGTCGACGCGGGCGGCCGCGAGGTCGCGCGGCTCCTGACGAGCCCGTTCTCGACGGGCGCGATCCCGTTCATGTCGCCGCACGTGCACATCACGACGCCGCCGACGGCGTTCCTCTCGCAGGCCGACGCGGCGCGGCTCGAGGAGGGCGCGCGCGTCCGGCTGCGTGTGGGCGGACGCTTCCTGCCCGGGCGCCGCGACCGGAACGTTCTCGCCGATATCCCCGGGCGGAGCGACGAGCGCGTGCTCGTATCGGCGCACTTCGACTCGGTCTGGCGCGGCCCGGGCGCGATCGACAACGCGACCGGTATCGAGGGAGTGCGTCGCGTCGGCGAGCGGCTCGTGTCGCGCGAGCTCGCGCGCGGCGTGCGGCTCGTCGCG
>JAICTB010000075.1 GCA_025936595.1 Thermoleophilia bacterium
CGGCATCGCCTCGACGTGGACCGGGACGATGCCGTGCAACCTGAATCAGCGCGAGCTCGCGCGACGCGTCGCGGAGGGCGTCACCTCGGGGGGAGGCGTCCCGCTCGAGTTCAACACGATCGCCGTCTCGGACAACCAGTCACAGGGAACGCCGGGCATGCGCGCCTCGCTCGTCTCCCGGGAGGTGATCGCCGACTCGATCGAGCTGATGGTCCACGCGCACGACTTCGACGCGCTCGTGTGCCTCGTCGGCTGCGACAAGACTGTCCCGGCGGCGTTGATGGCGCTCGCACGTGTCGACAGGCCGGCCGTGCTTCTCTACAGCGGGCCGATGCGCGCCGGGCGATCGCGGGGTCGCGACGTGACGATCCAGGACGTCTGGGAGGCGGTCGGCGCCGAAGAGCGAGGACTGATCCCGCGAGGCGAGCTCGACGAGCTCGAGCGGCACGCCTGCCCGGGCGCCGGCACGTGCGCCGGGCACTTCACGGCGAACACGATGGGGGTCGCGATCGAGTGTCTCGGCATCGCGTGCATCGGCGACGGCCTGATTGCGGCCGGCGACCTCGATGCGAAGGGCGAGGCGGCGGTACGCGCCGGTGCGCTGGCCGCGTCGCTGAGCGTGAGTGCGCGGAGCTTCCTCGACCGGCGCGCGCTCCTGAATGCGATGGCGGGCATCGCGGCGACCGGCGGCTCGACGAACGGCATCCTGCATCTCCTCGCGGTCGCACGGGAGGCCGGCGTCGAACTGACGCTGGACGATCTCGCGGAGGTGAGTGCCCGGACGCCGGTGCTAGCGGATCTCGCACCGTCGGGCCGGTTCATGGCCGAGGATCTCCACCGCGCAGGCGGCACACGAACGCTCCTCCGCGAGCTCGTGCGCGGCGGTTTCGTCGACGGCTCGGCCCCGACGGTCGAAGGAGGATCGCTGGCGGATGCGGCGCTCGGCGGCTCGACGCCCGATGGGCGAGTGCTCTTCCCGGTCGAGGCGCCGCTCGCGGAGAACGGCGCGCTGCACGTCCTGCGCGGAAACCTCGCGCCCGACGGCAGCCTCGTCAAGGCACCGCGCTCGCTGCGAAGCCTCCACCGCGGGCCCGCCCGCGTCTTCGAGAGCGAGGAGGCGTGCACCGACGCCGTTCGAGCGGGGCTCGCCCGCGCCGGCGACGTGCTCGTCGTGCGCTACGAGGGCCCCGCCGGCGGACCGGGCATGCGCGAGATGCTGAGCGTCACCGCGTCGGTCGTCGGCGCCGGCCTCGGCGAGACGGTGGCGCTCGTCACCGACGGGCGCTTCTCCGGTGCCACGCGCGGGCTGATGGTGGGACACGTCGCTCCCGAGGCTGCACACGGCGGTCCCCTCGCGGTCGTCCACGATGGTGACACGATTGCGATCGACGTGACTGCGAACACACTGACGCTCGAGGTCAGCGAAACGGAGCTCTCCGCACGGCTCGCCGCATGGAGCCCGCCGCCGACCCCGCCGCTCGGAGGCGTCTTCGGCCGCTATCGGGCGCTGGTCGGCTCGGCATCGGAAGGCGCCGTGCTCCACGCGTGAAGCGGGCGCTCGTCACCGGTGCGGGCTCCGGCATCGGCGCCGCCGTCGCGCAGCGACTCGTCGCAGAGGGCCTCGACGTGGTGCGCGCAGACCTGCGCGACCCCGGCGAAGGCGGCCTGATCCTCGATGTGCGCGACGAGGCACAGGTCGCGCCTGCGATGCGCGACCTCGACGTGCTCGTCAACGTCGCCGGAATCGGCGCTACGACCACTGCGCCCGACACGCCGCTCGAGGTTTGGGACGACGTCTTCGCGGTCAACGCCCGCGGCACGTTTTTGTGCTGCAAGCACGCGATCCCCGGCATGGCCGCCCGCGGCGGCGGCTCGATCGTCAACGTCGCTTCGGTCGGAGCGCTCGTCGGGCTGCGTAACCGCGCCGCATATTGCGCGTCGAAGGGTGCGGTCGTCGCACTGACGCGCGCGCTCGCGGTCGACCACGTCGACGACGGCATCCGCGTCAATGCGGTGTGTCCCGGCACCGTCGACTCGCCGTGGGTTCGCCGGCTCGTCGACGAGTCGGGCGAGTCGCTCGAAGCGCTCCGTGCACGCCAGCCGATGGGCAGGCTCGGCACGACCGAGGAGATCGCCGACGCCGTGGCCTATCTCGTTTCCGCCGAGTTCGCGACGGGCACGATCCTCACCATCGACGGCGGTCTGACAACAGCGTGATGCAGGGACTGGTCGTGCACCCCGGCGCCGCGCATTCGACCCGCGTCGCGGACGTTCCGGATGTGAAAGCGGGACCGAACGAGGTGCTGCTGCGCATCCTCGAGGTGGGCGTCTGCGGAACGGACCGTGAGATCTCCGAAGGTCTGTACGGCACCGCTCCGGCAGGCGAGCAGACGCTCGTGATCGGCCACGAGATGCTCGCGCAGGTCGAGCAGGACGGCCACGGCTTCACCCGCGGCGATCACGTCACCGCGACCGTGCGCCGCTCCTGTCACCACTGCATCGCGTGCAACGAAGACCAGCCCGATTCGTGCCTCACCGGCGACTACAGCGAGCGCGGCATCATGCGCCTCGACGGCTTCGCGCGCGAGCTCGTTGCCGAAGACGCAGCGCAGCTGATCCCCATCCCCCGCTCGCTCGGCCGGCTCGCCGTGCTCGCCGAGCCGAGCTCGATCTGCGCGCGGGGCATCAGGCACGCCCGCGCGATCGGCAACCGCCAGCCGTGGCAGCTGCAACGTGCACTCGTCGTCGGTGCGGGGGCGGTCGGGATGCTCGCGACGTTCCTGCTGCGGCTCGAGGGTCTCGACGTCTGGACCGCGTCGCTCGAGCCGGCCAACGAGCTCGCCGAGGCGATCGGCGCCCACTACGTCTCGACGAAGGACACCGACCTGAAGGAGCTCGGCGGCTTCGATCTCGTGCTCGAGTGCGCAGGCGACGCGCAGGCGATGGCCGACTCCCTCGGGCTCCTGCGGCGGAGCGGCGTCGCCTGCCTCCTCGGCATCGACCCGCGCAAGCAGCGGGTCTCGATCGACGGACCGACGATCGGCGCCGACGCCGTCCTCGAGAACCGCGTGCTCTTCGGGAGCGTGAACGCGCAGCGTCAGGACTGGCTCGCCGCGGTCGACGGTCTCGCACGCGCGCACGAGCGCTGGCCCGACGAGCTCGCGCAGCTCGTCAGCCTGCGCGTGCCGCTCGACCGCTTCGCCGAGGCCTTCGCGCACCGCGGCGGCAAAGCCACGCTGGTGCTTCAGAGCGAGCGGTAGGAGACCAGCTCGCGCGCGCCGGTCTCGCCCGAGCGCAGGATCGCGTCGCAGATCTCCGCGACGCGATAGCCGTCCTCGAACGTCGCGCCGTACGGCGCCACGTCCGTGTCGTCTGCAATCGCCTGCAGCATGTGGTGCAGCTCGTGCACGAACGTGTCGCCCCAGCCGATGATGTGCCCGGGCGGCCACCAGTGCTCCCAGAACGGATGATCCGTCTCCGAGACGAGCACCGTCTTGAAGCCGCGGGCGCGGTCGCCGTCCGCGCGGAAGACCTGCAGCTCGTTCAGCCGTTCCATGTCGAACGCAAGCGAGCCGCGCGAGCCGTTGATCTCCCACTGGAACGCATTGCGCCGCCCGAGCGCGAGGCGGGTCGACTCGATCGTCCCCACGGAGCCGTTCTCGAACTCGACGGCCGCCTCGATCGCGTCGTCGACCTTGCGGCCGGGCAGGAACGTCTTCGCGAAGCCGGCGACGCTCGCGATCTCGCCGTTCAGGAAGCGCGCGAGGTCGACGACGTGCGTCGTCAGGTCGCCGAGCGCGCCCGACCCCGCCTCGCCGGGATCGAAGCGCCACGTGTCGAGTGACGCGTCGTCGGCCCAGTCCTGCAGGTAGCGCCCGCGGAAGTGGCGGATCTCCCCCAGCTCGCCGGCTTCGATCATCTCTCGCGCCAGCCGTACCGCCGGGACGAAGCGGTAGTTGAACGCGCACAGGTGCTTGACGCCGGTCGCTGCGACGCGCTGCCAGATGTCGAAGCTCTCGCCGGCGTCGCGGCCGAGCGGCTTCTCGCAGATCACATGCTTCCCCGCCTCTGCGGCGGCGATCGTCGGCTCGGCGTGGAGCGCGTTCGGCCCGCCGTTGTCGAAGAGGCCGATGCGGTCGTCGTCGACGAGCTCGCGCCAGTCGCCGGTCGCGTACTCGTAGCCGTAGCGCTTCGCCGCCTCGCCCACCGCCTGCTCGTCGCGTCCGGCTATGCCGACGAGGCGCGGCTCGAGCGGCGGCGGCCACGTCATGTACGCGATCGTCTTGAACGCATTCGAGTGCGCCTTGCCCATGAACGCGTAGCCGAGCATCCCGACACCGATCTCTCCCATTGCGCGATAGTAGGCAGATGGCCGACATGCCCGTCAAATGGGGAATCATCTCGACCGCCGACATCAACCGGAAGGTGATCCCGGGCGCCCACGCGTCGCCGAAGGTCGAGCTCGTCGCGGTCGCGAGCCGCGAGCAGGCACGCGCGGAGGAGTACGCGCGCACCTGGGAGATCGAGCGCGCCCACGGCTCCTACGATGCGCTGCTCGCCGACCCGGAGATCGAGGCTGTCTACATCTCGCTGCCGAACACGATGCACTGCGAATGGTCCGTGAAGGCGCTCGAGGCGGGCAAGCACGTCCTCTGCGAGAAACCGATGTCGCGCCACGCCGACGAAGTCGCGGCCGCGTTCGACGTCGCGGAACGCACCGGCCTCCATCTCTCCGAGGCGTTCATGTACCGGCACAACCCGCAGACGGCCAGGGCGAAGGAGCTCGTCGAGCAGGGCGCGATCGGCGAGCTGCGGCTCGTCCGCTCCGCGTTCGGCTACTCGCTCTACGACCACGACAACATTCGCCTGCGCACGGACGTCGAGGGCGGCGCGCTGATGGACGTCGGCTGTTACAACGTCAGCGGCTCGCGCCTCTTCGGCGGCGAGCCCGTAAAGGCGTTCGGCGAGGCGTGGTTCGGCCCCTCGGGCACCGACTGGGTCTTCGCGGGGACGCTGCGGTTCCCCGGCGACGTGCTCGCGACGTTCGATTGCGGCACCGCGATGGTGGAGCGCGACGAGCTCGAGGCGATCGGGAGCGAGGGCTCGCTGTTCCTCGACGATCCGTGGCACTGCACGAATCCCGTGATCGAGGTACGGCGCGACGGGAAGGTGGAGCGGATCGAGCTCGAGCGCGAGGACTCGTACCGGCTCGAGCTCGAGAACGTGAGCGACGCGATCCGGGGAGAGGGCGAACTGCTGCTCGGGCGTGAGGACGCGATCGGGCAGGCACGCGCGCTCGAGGCACTGCACGAGGCCACAGCGGGCGGCGCTCCCGTCGCGCTGTGACGGAGTCGCAGGCACGCGATCGAGCAGCGGCGATGCTCGAGGAGGCCGGCATCGCGCTCACTCCGGGCGAACGCGCGGCGATCGAGGTCACGGACTTCGGGCTCGGCAGCCTCGAGGAGACCGGACTGCAGCTTGTCGTCTACGTCAACACCGAACGCGTCTGCGCGAAGGAGCTCGTGCTCTTCCCGCGCCAGACCTGCCCCGAGCACCGCCATCCCCCGTTCGGCGGCACGCCCGGCAAGGAGGAGACGTTCCGTTGCCGGACCGGCACCGTTCACCTGAACGTGGACGGTGAGGAGGTCGTCCTGCAGCCGGGCGAGCAGCACACGATCCCACCCGACACGCTGCACTGGTTCAGGGCGGGCGACGAAGGCGCCGTCGTGTCGGAGTTCTCGACGCAGAGCCGCGACGAGCTCGACGTCTTCACCGACCCGCGGATCGTTCGATAGCGCGGAGCGCGAGCTCCTCGTCGAGCTCGCCCGCGAGACCGCTGACGCCGACGGCACCGATACGCACGCCGTCCTCGAAGACGGCGACGCCGCCGAGGAAGAACGTGAAGAACGGGTCGAAGCTCGCGCGCTCGACGGGATCGTCGCGCACCTTCTCGGCCAGCTCGCGCGTCGAGCGGGCGTCGCTCCGCGCTGCGGTGTACGCCTTGCGCTGCGCGTTCAGGCGCGTGTCCGGCGGCGCACCGTCCATCGTCGCGGCCGCGACGAGCTCGCCGTATGCGTCCGCGACGTAGACCGATACCGGCCCGGAGGCCTCCGCCACAACGTGTTCGACGATTGTGCGGGCACGCTCGAGCTTCATGCGCGAGATCGTAATTCCTCGCAGTGCGATCTAGGATCGAACTGATGAGTGCGGTCGTGATTCGGGGCACGCCCTACCCGATCGTCCTGCCCAAGCTGAAGGATCCACGCCTCCACCTCGCGGCGACGATCGTCTCGCTGCAGGTGATCGGGCAGGCCGGATTCCATTTCAGGCTGTCGATCGCGCAGATCCTCGTGTCGCTCGCGACCTGTGCGGTGCTGGAGGTCGGGGTCGCCGCGTGGCGCCAGCGCGTGATCCTCTGGCCGGCGAGCGCGCTCCTGACCGGGAACGGCGTCGCCTTCATCCTGCGCGTGCCGGGCACCCAGCACGGCGACTGGTGGAGCACGCGGGGTTGGTGGATCTTCGTCGCCACATCCGCCGTCTCGCTCCTCTCGAAGCACGTGCTCCAGTGGCGCGGCGCGCACGTCTTCAACCCGTCCAACATCGGCCTCGTCCTCTGCTTCCTCGTGCTCGGACGCGGCCGCGCGGAGCCGCTCGACTTCTGGTGGGGGCCGATGTCCGGCTGGCTCGTGCTGGCGCTCGCAGTGATCCTCGCCGGCGGCTTCGCGATCCTCTCGCGGCTGAAGCTCCTGCGGATCGCGCTCGGCTTCTGGGCCGCGTTCGCGGTCGGGATCGGCGTGCTCGCCCTCACCGATCACTCGATGACCGCGCGCTGGCACCTCGGCCCGATCACGGGCGCGAGCTTCTGGTGGGTGCTCCTCACGTCACCCGAGGTGCTCGTCTTCCTGTTCTTCATGATCACTGACCCGAAGACGGCGCCGCGCGACCCGCGCGCGCGCGTCGCCTACGCCGTCGCAATCGGCCTGCTGGCCGCGCTCCTGATCGCGCCGATGCAGACGGAGTTCTCGAGCAAGGTCGCCCTGCTGGCCTCGCTCGCGATCGTGTGCGCGGCGATGCCGTTGCTCAGGCTCGTCCGGGTGCGCAGGCCGCGCCGCCGCACGCTGGCGGTCGCCGCCACAGCCGGGCTTGCGCTCTACGGCGCGGCGATCGTCGGCGCCGGGCTGCCGGCGCGCGGCGACGCGCGGGCGACAGCGTTCCTCGGGCCGGGGCGGCTGCCGCCGATCGCCATCCTTCCCTCGCGCGGCGTGCAGACGAAGCTCGACCTGCATACAGCACAGCTGATCGCCCACGACCTGCTGGCGGTCGCACCGGCGAGGAGCGGCGATTCGCTGCGCGTCTGGCTCGAGCAGGGCACCGACCAGAATCCGCCGACGGCCGTCGCGCAGCTCGCGGGCCGCACCTATCGCCTGACGCCGGTCGGCGCGCACTGGCGGCTCCAGGGGAAGCCCAAACCCGCGGCGCGTCCCGCGACGCAGCCGGGGCCGGTGCTGGCGGGCTTCCGGCTCGCGAACGTGGCGCCGCAGCTCGGCATCGACTTCCGCCAGGGGTCGTTCCGCTTCGGCGTCACGAACGACGAGACCGCGATGATGGGCGGCGGCGTCTGCTGGCTCGACTACGACGACGACGGCCGCCTCGATCTGTTCGCGGTCAACAACTACACCGACGACCAGTACGCCGAGTGGGCCGACCACGGCGGGCCGCCGACGAGCGAGCTCTTCCACAACGTGGGCGGCCGCTTCGTGAACGTGACGCGCGCCGCCCACGCGGGCCTGCCGACCCGCGGCGAGGGCTGCGTCGCCGCGGACCTCGACGGCGACGGTCACACGGATCTGTTCGTGACGACGGCGACCGACGACGAGCTCCTGTGGTCGAACGGAGACGGCACGTTCACTGAAGGGGCGCGCCAGGCGGGAATCGTCTCGTTCGGCTGGCACTCCGGAGCGGCGGTTGCGGACGTGAACGGCGACGGCCGGCCCGACCTCTTCGTTTCTGGCTATGCCGACAAGCAGCACCCGATCCAGGGCTCGATCAAGGGCTTCCCCGGCAACTACCCCGGCGTGCGCGACGAGCTGTTCCTGAATCTCGGCGGCCGGCGGTTCAAGGAGGTCGGCGTGCGCGCGGGCCTCGACCGGCCGCCCTACGACCACAGCCTCGGTGCCGAGTTCACGGACGTGAACGGCGACGGGCGCCCGGACCTGATCGTCGCGAACGACGAGGACCCGAACCGGCTCTACGTGAACGAGCCGGGTGGGCCGCTCGGCTTCCACTTCGTCGAGCGCGGCCGCGCGGCGCATGTCGCCGACCGAAACGCGGGCATGGGCATCGCCGACCAGAACGGGCTGCTGTTCGTCAGCAACTCGCGCGGGCAGACGCACGCGGTGTATCGCCGGCTCGGCTCGGGGTTCGCGGACATCCGCTCGTCGTTTGCCTCCGCGTTCGGCACGAACCTCACCGGCTGGGGCGACTCGTGGATCGACCTGCGCAACGACGGCACGCAGCAGCTCGTGCTTGCAAACGGCGCGATCCCCGTCCGCAATCTGAAGAAGGATGCCGCGCCGCTCCAGGTGCTGACGCGGCGAGACGGCCGCTGGGTGGATACCGGGATCCTGCGCGGCCTGCGCGTGAACGGACGCGGCCTCGCGGCGGCCGACTACGACAACGACGGCCGCGTCGACGTGGTCGTGAACACGATCGGCGGGCGGTTGCTGCTGCTGCACAACACGAGCCCGGCCGGCAACTGGCTCGAGGTGCAGGTCGAACCGTTCTCACCGGGCGCCGTCGTCACCGCGACGGCGAGCGACGGCCGCGAACAGTCGCGCGAGGTGCGCGCCGGCTCGAGCTATCTCTCCTCCGAGGATCCGCGCGTCCACTTCGGCTTCGGCGCGGCGACGGTGCGCTCGGTGAGCGTCCGCTACCCGGACGGCACGGTGAAGCGACTCGAGGCGCCGCCGACGAACGCCGTCGTCACCGTGAGGCGTTAGAGGTTAGCGGCCGGTCTTCGCCTGGCGGCGGCGCGCGATCGTGTCGAGCGTGACGGCGAAGAGCAGGATGCTCCCCGTCGTGATGTAGATGACGCCCGGCGAGAATCCGAAGATGAAGAGCCCGTTTTCGATCGTCGCGATCACCGCGGCGCCGAGCACCGCGCTGCGCACGAAGCCGCGACCGCCGAAGAGGCTCGTACCGCCGATCACGGCCGCCGCGATGGAGTCGAGCAGCAGCGTGCCGCCTCCCTGGTCCGGCTGCACCGAGCGGACGTTCGCGGCGAGGACGATGCCGCCGACGCCGGCCATCATCCCGGAGATCGCGAAGACCATGATGCGGATGCGCGCGACGTTGATGCCGGCGCGGCGCGCCGCCTCGGGATTCCCGCCCACCGCGTAGACGTGACGGCCGAACGTCGTCCGCCGCGAGACGTACGTCCAGAAGACGAGGAAGAAGACGATCTCCAGGCCGGCGAGCGGCAGGCCGCGGTCGTGGTTGCAGATCGCGACCACGAGGAA
>JAICTB010000084.1 GCA_025936595.1 Thermoleophilia bacterium
ACAGGCCAAAGGCATCCTGATGGCCCGCAACTCAACGACCGCCGACCGCGCCTTCGAAATGCTGCGCGACCACTCCCAAAACAACGGCCGCAAACTCAGCGACGTCGCCGCCGCCGTCGTCGAAAGCCACCTCCTGCTCCTGCCGGCGCCCACGCCTACCGCGCAGCCGGAGTAGCTGCTGCTTCGACGGAGTGGATCTTGTCGAAGGATGGGCCCTCACGTCATTCGCGTAGACGCGCTCCGCAGATTGCGGCAGACGGCCTTGCCGATCGGCCAAGCGATGGCGACAAGGAGGGTCACTGCTCCGGTAAGAACGCCGAGCGCGCCGACTGAGATCGCAACCGCGAGCGCCCGCGAGGCTCCCGCACCGGATGCGATCAGTGCAGCCGCGCCACCGGCGATCTGCGTCGCGGCGCCGGCCGGTCCGATCGGCAGGGCAGCTCCGGCAGCGCCGGCGCAGAGGAAGAGCAGCGCAAGTGGAACCGAGTAGCCGAGCCCGAGCGTCCCGAGAAGCAGGAAGCACGCCACGGCGCGGACGAGCCAGCAAGCGGAGACCAGTGCCCAGGCCTCCGTCGCGCGCCGCAACGACGTGGTGCGCGGGTTCACCCAGCGGCCGACCCGAAAGCGCAGCGCACGGCGGCTCGCAGCGAGGCGCGGCAGAGCGACGACCACGGCTGCAGCCGCGATTCCGCCGGCGGTCACCACCGCGAGACCCGCGCGAACACCGGTGCTAGAGCCCGGAAGGACGGCGCCGACCAAGGCAAGCGGCGCGAGGGCAGCACTGTCGATCAACCCCAGCATCACGAGGGAGAGTGCAAGGGCACGAACGCCGGCGGGACATCTCGGGTGGCGGCGCACGACTGCGATCCGGGCGGCGTCGTCGAAGCGGCCGGGAAGAACGACCCCGACCAGGGCTGCGCCTCCGTTGCCAGCCGCCAGGGCAAGCGCTGTCGGCCGTTCCCCACGCTCGAACAGACGGGCCCAGCCCAATGCCTTGAGTGCCTGAGCGACCAGAAGGAGCAGCCCTGCGGCGACGAGCAAACCGGGATTTCCACCCGAGAGGGGCCACGAGCCGGTCGCGAAATGACGAGCCGCAAGCCCCGCCAACGCGACCGCAAGAACGCCGTAGCCGACGCCGATCGCCCAACGTCCCCTCCGTGAGCGACGGAGGCGAACGAGCGCCCCCACGAGGAGCCGATACCTGCCCTCGAGGACAATCGGTGCCGCGGAAACAGCGACCACCACGAGCGCGTCGTGGGTGCGCGGGGCTTCGCGTGGCGAGTGCGTTGGCGTGTCGCTCATGCCCCTCCGTCGAAGAAGGAGCCAAGCATCGCACCATGAGACGCACTGCGGCTCCCACGGATCGCCGCTATGCTGAGATCAGCGCGTTGGCTCTTGCTGTTGAAGCCGCCGAGGCTCCTGCACTTTCCTCTCCGACTGTGACCCCTGGCCTGACCGCCGCAGTGCGCCCATTCGAGCGCGTTGCCCTGTAGGAGAAACAGAAGGAGCATCACATGCATGCCACCATTCGGCGCTACGAAGGCGTCGACGTCACCCGCGTCAACGACGTCGTCGGCAAGGTCAACGACACGCTCGTCCCGAAGCTCCGCGAGCTCCCGGGCTTCACCGGCTACTTCCTGATCGAAGGCAGCAGCGGCGTCCTCAGCTCGCTCGGTCTCTTCGAGACCTCCGAGCAGGCCGACCAGTCGACCACGCTCGTCTCGAAGTGGATCACCGACGAGAAGTTCGACTCGGCGATGCCCAACCCGCCGAAGATCACCAGCGGCACGGTGGTCGCTCACAGCGACCGCGTGCTCGCCGTCGCGTAACTCGGGGCGCGAACTCCGTACCACCCGGGGGCCCGGCACAGCCGGGCCCCCGCCTTCGCGCCGGGCTACGCGACGAGCGCGCCACAGAGATACAGCCGACCCTCGCGCGCTTCCGCTTCGGGCAAAGGCCGGTGCTCCTGTTCCTTGCCTGGCCCGAGGAGGTGCACGACCCGCTCTCCTCGAGCATGCAGGAGCTCCGCGATCAGGCGCCGGTGGCAGCGCCACCAGAGTGTCTCCGAGCACATGAAGCAAACGGCCGGCTCCGCGAGCGCCGCCGCGAGCGCATGCTGCCACCCTTGGGTGCCCATGCGGGCGGCGTAGCTGCGAAACGCGGCGACACGGAGACAGCCGAACAGGTCCTCGCCGGGCTCGCCCGAGAGGCGGCCGCCCAGCTCCACGGCGTGCCGGTAGGCGACGCGGTTCTCTTCGAGCGCGGCGCGGAGGGCCGGTTGATTGAACTGCGGGTTGTGGCGCGAGCCCGGGAAGCGCCGCACATCGACGAGCGTGCCGACGCCCGCTGCGCGGACAATCGAGACGAGCTCGTCCAGCGGACGCGTGCCGTGCCCGATCGTCCAGACGGCCATCGCCGCAGGATGCCAGCGCGAATGCGCCGCGAGGCATTCGTAGACTTCCGCAACCGTGGCGACAGACTCGGAACCTGCCCCTGAGGATCTGCCCGCCCCGGCACCGTCGAGCGTTTCGCCTGACCTTGTCCGCAGCTACCGCTGGCAGCTCACTCCCGGCGAAGACGTGATCGACCCCGTCACCTGGGCGGGCTCGATCCCGCAGGTGAACGGCATCGCGCCACGCGTCCGCGTCGGTCGCAGCAGCTGGTTCAACCTGCTCTGGTTGCTGCCGATCGGCTTCGTGTTGTTGATCGTCGCGGTCGCGGTCGCGAAGGGACTGCGCAATCAGCCGACGGTGCAGCACTTCATCGCGCGGTACCCAGGCACCGTCGAGCCGTCGCACCCTGACGTGTCATCAGGGTTTCCGGTCTGGCTGCGGCTGCAGCATTTCTTCAATCTCTTCCTGCTGATCTTCATCATCCGCGCCGGTGTCCAGATCCTGTCCGATCATCCGCGCCTCTACTGGACGCGCCACTCCACTCCCGGTACGGACTGGTTTCGCATCCAGAACCCGGTGCCCGCCGATCCGCTCTGGACGGCGAAGCAGGACTCGATCAGCCTCCCCGCCCAGGTCGGCCTGCCGGGGCTTCGCCACTCGATCGGCCTCGCCCGCTGGTGGCACCTCGGCGTCGATGCGCTCTGGCTCCTCAACGGCGCGGTCTTCTACGTCCTGCTGCTCGCGACCGGCCACTGGCGCCACCTCGTCCCCACCAGTTGGGCCGTTTTCCCGAACGCCGTCTCGGTGCTGCTCCAGTACCTCTCTCTGAACTGGCCGGTCGATAACGGCTGGGTGGCGTACAACAGCCTGCAGCTGCTCGCCTACTTCATCACGGTCTTCGTCGCCGCCCCGCTCGCCTTGATCACCGGGCTCGGCATGTCACCCGCACTGTCGACGCGGTTCAGGTGGATCAGCACGAGATTCAGCATCCAGACCGCACGCTCGCTGCACTTCCTCGTGCTGGTGTGGTTCCTGGTCTTCATCGTGATTCACACCGCGATGGTGTTCACGACAGGCCTGCTCGTCAACCTGAACCACATCTACCCGGGAAAGAACGTCCACGGCTGGCTCGGGCTCTTGCTGTTTCTCGCGTCGATGGTGCTGGTCGTGGCCGGCTGGGCGGCCGCGACGCCGTTCACACTGCGCCATCCACGAGTCGTGCAGCGTGTCGGGCAGGCGATCGTCGGCCCGCTTCAGCACCTCTTCGAGCACCTCGATCCCAAACCGGGCCAGTACAGCGAAGCAGACATTTCCCCGTACTTCTGGCACAACGGCCAGTACCCGGACTCCGACGAATACAAGGCGCTCTTCGACGGCCGGTTCGCCGATTACCGGCTGCGCATCAACGGCCTCGTCGACAATCCCGTCGAGCTCGACCTCACGCAGCTGCGGGCGCTACCCCACCACGATCAGATCACCCAGCACTTCTGCATCCAGGGTTGGTCCGGCATCGCGAAGTGGGGCGGCATCTCGATGCGGACGATCGTCGATCTGGTCAAGCCGCTGCCGGAGGCCCGGTGGGTCGTCTTCTACTCCCTCGGCGAAGGAGCCGACAAAGGCGTCTACTACGACGCCCACCCGATCGAGCACATGAGCCATCACCTGACGATGCTCGCCTACGACATGAACGACCAACCCCTCTCCTTCGGTCACGGTGCGCCGCTGCGGCTCCGCAACGAGATCGAGCTCGGCTTCAAACAGGTCAAATGGATCAAAGGAATCGAGTTCGTCGCCCAGTACGACGAACTCGGAAGCGGCCGCGGTGGCTACAACCAAGACCACGAATTCTTCGGCTACCGCCAATCGATTTGACCGAACAGGAAGGTCCGCTGGAAACGGTCTGGAGCGTCTGGCTGGTGGTGATGATGGGCGCCAATCTGGCGACGCCCCTCTACGTCGTCTATGCGGCCCGGTTCGGATTCTCGAGCTTCGTGCTCACAGCGATCTTCGCCGCGTATGCGTTCGTCCTGGTCCCGACGCTCGTCTTCTTCGGGCGCCTCTCCGACCGCTTCGGACGGCGACCGGTGATCCTGGCGGGGCTCGTCGTGGCAGCGATCGGCCTGGCCGTGTTCGCGGCAGCGCAGGGCACGGCGTGGCTCTTCGGCGCCCGGATGCTGCAGGGCCTCGCCGTCGGGTTGATCAGCGGGCCTTCGACCGCGGCGCTCGTGGCGGTTGTCATCCTGAGGCTGGCCGAGCCCGCTGACGCGCGAAGCGAGCGATGGCGGATCCAGTGGCCACGGGTACCCGCGAACGTGCGTCTTTCGTTCGCGCGCGTGAGCGTCGCGGCCGGGCTCACGCTGCTCGCGCTCGGCCTCGTCGTGCTCGTCGTCGCCTCACCGCTTCACTCACTCGCGATCCTGCTCGTCAGTTCGGTCGTGATCGGAACCGGCCACGGCTTCAGCTTCCTGAGCGCGCAGGACGAGTTGAACACCATCGCCCCGGCCGAGCGCCGCGGCGAAGTCACCTCGGCGTTCATCGGCTGCATCTACCTCGTGGTCGCGACGTCGGTGATCGTGAGCGGCGTTCTCGACCGCTGGTTCGCGCTCGCGACCGCGGTCGGCACAGTCGCGCTCACACTGGCGCTGGCCGCGACTGCAACCGCGATTTGGCGCATGTCGGCGCCAACAGCCGGGCCCTCGTCGCGTTAGGGCGGGAAGCGCGTCCGGCACGGCGCGTCGGCCGAGGAGCGAGGAGGGGCCGGCCGGCTCGGCGCAGCCCCTCCTGCAGTCCCTCCGCTCAGGTCGCGACGGCGATGGGTGCCGCTGCGGTCGCCTGCACGCTCACGCCGCCGGGCCTGACCGTCATGTAGATGCCCGCGGCGGCGGCCCAGAGCAGAAAGAGCAGCTCGGCGAAGAAGCCGACCGGGGTCAGCTGAAGGATGCCGAGCGGGAGTGCCGTCCACGCGAGCGACCGCGGGAGCGCCCTGCCGGCGATGCCCGCGGCGGCGAGCGCGAGGAGCATCACCGCGAGGCCGCCCTCGCCGGTCGTCAGGCCGCCGCCCGATCCGTTGACGTGCCAGGCCTGAAGCGCCGCCGGGGCGATGACCGACTTCCCGCCGACGAAGCCCAGGGTCGAGTAGACGCCTGCGCTCGAGAGCTGGTCCGCGAAGTCGACGGCGGCGCCGACGAGGATCGCGCCTGCGACGAGAGGGCTCACATTTCCGCGCACGCGCGCCCAGACGGCTACGGCGAAGAAGGCGAAGAAGAATGCGGCCCAGTGCAGGAGCAGACCGCCCCTTGCGATGCCGGCATGATGCGCGGCGTAGTAAGGACCGAGCTTCGCGATCGAGGTGTCCGCGTCGGGAAAGTCTCCGATCGATCCGTTCCCGGCGATGCTGAGCACGGCGAAAACGACACCTGCGAGCGGGAGCAGCCGGACGAGCCTTGCGTTCATGTGGAGTGCCTCCTTGTTGCTTCGACAGTCGCCCGGACGCTAGGCGGCGGCAGTCTCGGCGTCGTCGGCCCGCGTGCCGATCTTCGCGTCATCCGGCCGGTTGATCTCTCACGCGCCTTCGATCGGCCGAACGGCCGATGACAGGCGAGCGTCGCGCCTCTAACGTGGCATGCGTGCGCGCTCGGCTCGCCGCCGCTCTTGGCTTTCGACCCAACCTGGTGGTGGTCGATCGGGCGCTGGCGTCGCTTCTGGCGGTCGACGCCGCGCTGGAGGCGCTCGTCGGCAGCGACAGCGGGCATGGTGTTGCGCTCCTGCTCGCGGGGACCGGCCTAACGCTGCCGATCGCGCTCCGCCGCCGCTACCCGACCCTCGTCGGCGCAGGCGTGCCCGTGCTCGGCGCGCTGGTGCACGCCCTCTGGGACCCGCAGGCGATCGCCTACCCACTCGCCGAATTCTGCGCGCTGTACGCGCTCGCGGCCTGGACGCCGACCCGGCGCTTTCTCTACGGCAGCGCCGCCTTCGCCGCGGCGGCACTCACACCCGTCCATGGAAGCGACCTGGCGGGCGGCCTGGGCTTCGCGAGCGTTGCGCTGGTGGTCATGTTCCTTGTCCGCCGCATCCTCGGCGACCGTGAGCGGCGCGCCACGCTCGCCGAGCGGGAGCGCGACGTTGCAACGCGCGAGGCCGTGGTGGAGGAGCGGGCGCGGATCGCGCGCGAGCTCCACGACGCGATCGCGCACCACGTCTCTCTGATGGTCGTCCAGGCCGGAGCCGAGCGACGCACCCTCGACGGGCGAGATGGATCCACGCGCGAGGTGCTGCAAACGATCGAGCAAACCGGCCGCGGCGCCCTCACCGAGATGCGCCGGCTCGTCGGCATGCTGCGAAGCTCCGACGGCGACCCGCTCGCACCCCAGCCTTCACTTGCCGAGCTCCCCCGCCTCGCCGCGCAGGTGTCCGAGGCCGGATTGCCGGTCGAGCTCGAGATCGAGGGAGAGCGGCGCGAGCTGCCGCTCGGCATCGAGCTCTCCGCCTACCGGATCGTCCAGGAGGCGCTCACGAATGCGCTGAAGCACGCCGGCGACGCGCGGGCGTTGGTCCGCGTTCGCTACGCGCCCGACCAGCTCGAGCTCGAGGTCGTCGACAACGGCAGTGACCCGGTGGCACCCGTGGCCGGCGGCGGGCACGGCCTGATCGGGATGCGGGAGCGCGTCGCGCTCTACGGCGGCCGCTTCGACGCCGGGCGTCGCGGCGACCATGGCTTCACCGTCCGCGTCGTGCTCCCGATCCGATGACCGGCGTCCTCATCTGCGACGACCAGGCGCTCGTCAGGGTCGGCCTGCGCAAGATTCTCGAGGCCGAGCCGGAGCTCACGGTTGTCGGCGAGGCTGCAGACGGCGAGGACGGCGTCGCCGCCGCGCGCCGCTTGCGGCCCGACGTCGTGCTGATGGACATCCGCATGCCCGTCCTGGATGGGATCGAGGCAACCCGTCGGATCGTGCACGACCGGGCCTCGACGCGTGTGCTGATCCTGACCACGTTCGGGCTCGACGAATACGTCTACGACGCTCTCCGCTCCGGCGCCTCCGGGTTCATGCTCAAGGACGCCCCGCCGGAGGAGATCGCCGCCGCCGTCCGCATCGTCGCCGCCGGCGAGGCGCTCCTCGCGCCGGCCGTCACCCGCGCGGTCATCGACGAGTTCGCACGCCGTGAGCCGGTAGCGCCGCCGAAGCAGCCGCCGGCGCTCGCCGAGCTCACGCCGCGCGAGCGGGAGGTGCTCCAACTGCTCGCCCGCGGCCGCTCCAACGCCGAGATCTGCGATGAATTGGTCGTCAGCGAAGCGACCGCCAAGACACACGTCGCTCGGATCCTGCAGAAGCTCGACCTGCGCGACCGCGTCCAGGCCGTCATCTACGCCTACGAATCCGGTCTCGTCTCACCGGGAGCACAGCACGAACGCCCGGTCGCCGGCTAGAAACGGTCGAGGCTGCCCGCCTGGCGGGCGGAGCGTTCGAAGTAGCGCAGCATCGCGACGCCGACGACGAAGTACACGATCCCGATCAGCGCTTCCGTCCCGACCGTCGGGAGCACATCGCCGAGCGTGGCTCCGGCGGCGAGCGCTCTCGCGGCGCGAATGCCGTGGGTCAGCGGGATGTAGTCGGCGAGCGTCTGCAGACCCGTGGGGAGACGGGCGAGCGGGACGTTGGCACCGGTGACGAGGAGGAACGCGCCGGAGAGCGTGTCGGCGAACATGCTGATCGAGCGTGTGCGGAAGGCGAGTGAGCCGATGCACAGACCGAGGCCGGCGCAGGCGAAGCACGAGGCGAGGAGCGCGACCGCGATTCCTGCGAGCCGGACCGACGGGATGTGAAGGTGGATCATCGCTGCGGCGAGCCCATAGGAGAGCGCGGCGACGACGAACCCATTCACGATCGCCGGCAGCGCGCGTCCGAGGAACAGCGCAAGCCGGCTGGCCGGTGAGGCGAGGAGCATCGGTAGCGTCTGGTAGCGGCGCTCGCCTCCGATCGACTGCCCCATCCCGAACATGCCGGCGACGGAGGCCGCGACGAACGCGTTGCCGACGAGGAAGAAGGTGTCGTTCGCGGCGTTCGCCGCACGTCCGAGGTAGACGAAGTACATGGTCTGGAAGACCGGGTAGGCGACCAGGATCGAGACGAACGCCCACGGGTTGAGCCAGTTGAACAGCGCCCGGTAGCTGGTCAGGCCTCCGGCGAAGAAGACGCGGAGGCTGTTCACGCGAGCTTGAGGGTCGCGCGGTCGCGGGCCAGGTGCTCGAAGAACGCGAGGCACGGGATCGCGATCAGGATGTAGACGGCGCTCAGGCCGAAGCACAC
>JAICTB010000133.1 GCA_025936595.1 Thermoleophilia bacterium
AACTGCGGGCGGTTGCCGACGACGGAGAGAACGCGCATGGGGGCGCTACGATACGCGGCGCTTCGCGGGCCGTTAGCTCAGCTGGTAGAGCAGGGGACTCTTAATCCCAAGGTCGTAGGTTCGATCCCTACACGGCCCATCGAACTTGGCAGTGCGCAAGCGACGTTCTCACAACCGTTGCCCGGTGCCGCCTTCGCACACCGGACCGAGCAGTTCGTCCAGCCGGTCAACCGCCGTTGGGCGGGACTCTTCGAAGTGCGCCTACCCCGACGGGCCGAGGCTGGCGAGCCGCTCGCGACACTGCTGCGCTGAGACGATGTTCCCCTTCTCCTCGTTAAGGGCGATCGCCTCGGTCAGCGCGGCCTCGGCCGCGGCACGGTCGCCTGCCACGATCAGCACGTCCGAGATGTCGACCAGCGTTTGCGCGACGGCTGTGATGTTGTCGCTGCCCGCTTCCAGCGCCGCCGCCGCGTGGGCGAGGGCGACGGCTTCGTCGAGCTCCCCGCGCGCAGCGAGCACGCGCGCGCGGTTGCTCTTCCACCGTGGCGTTCCTGCGGAGAGCCCCGCCGCCTCGTCGAGCAGCGCGTCAGCCTCCTCATGGCGGCCCTGATCGTTCAACACTCGTGCGAGCCGGACTTGGTAGAGCGCGACGTAATGCGCAGCCTCGATGCTGGCGGCGATGTCGATTACCTCGCGTAGCTCGCGCTCGGCCGCCGCGAGGTCGCCGGCCAGCACCTCCATCTCGCTGCCCGCCATGCCCGCCTCGCACAGGCCGTACACGATCCCGAGATCTCGGCAGATCGCCTTCGACCGCTCGAGCATCTCCCTCGCGAGCTCGAAGTCGCCCCGGCGCGCGTGGACGTACGGCCCAGCGAGCAGCGCATCGGCCTCGACGGCCGCCAGGTCATGGTCGCGTGCCCACGCGAGCTCTGCGTCGAGGAAGTCCTCGAGCTCCGAGAGCGGCGTAGGGCCGAACACCATCGCGCCGCCGAGCTCGTTCCACGCGGCGATCTGCCGGCGGATGTCCCCGGATGCGATCGCGTGCTTCTGCGCTCGCTTCATGGCCGCGAGCTGGCCCGCTCGGTTCCGCGCGAGCAGCTCCGCCAACGCCATCTGCTGCCACGCGTCGGCGAGGTCGACCTCGTCAGCGAAGGTGTCGATGGCTCGTTGCGCGACCTCGCGGAGCTCGTCTGCGTCGGCGGTGCCTTGCATGAACGTGAGGTGGTTGTGCTCGATCGCGGCGCGGAGCTCGGCTTGATCGTCGCCGAGGTTGCGCCCCTGCTCGATCGCCTCGGCGAGGACGTGGTCTGCCTCCGTCAGCTCGCCGGCCTGGCGGAGGGCGCGCCCTAGGAGGACCAGCATGGTGGCGCGCTCGGCGGGTGCGCTCGCGAGCAACTTGCTCGCACGCCGCAAGAGCGCAGCGGCGGCGGCCGGCTCCTCGCGGCCGGCCGCGGCCTCGCCCGCATGTCGCAGAAGGCGGCCGGCGCGGATCGCCAGCTCCTCGTCACGGCGGCCGACCTCGGCCCCGAGCTCGTAGGCCTGCTCGAGGTGGTAGCCGACGATCTCGTCCTGGGCGGCGAGATGACCGTCGCGCCGCGCGAGCCAGTCGGCGAGTCGCGCGTGCAGCCGCGAGCGGAGCTCCTTGGGCATCGACGCGTAGGCGACATCGCGGATGAGCGCGTGGTTGAAACGGAAGCCGTCGTCGCCGGGAAAGAGCGAGCGGTCAGGGCGTACGAACTGCTTCCGGGTCAGCGCGAGCAGCGTGCTGCCGATGCCGGTGCGGTCGTCCAGGAGCTCACCGACGGCGCCGCGGTGGAAGAGCCGACCCTCGAGCGAGCCTCGCTGGACGACCGCGCGCTCCTCGAGCTCGAGCCGGTCGATACGCGCGGCGAGCAGCGCCTGGATCGACGGCGGCACCGTGTCGGCCCGTGGATCGTCTGCGAGGTGGGCAAGCAGCTGTTCGACGAAGAGAGGATTCCCTTCGGCAGTCGCGGTCACGCGCTCACGGAGCTCCCGAGGTAACTCGTGTGCGAGCGCATCGACGAGCTCGTCCGACTCGGCATCGCCGAGGGGCTCGAGGACGACGAGCGTCGCTCCCGCGCGTGGGGCCGCCCAGGATGGCCGCACGTCCAAGAGGTCGGGTCGTGCGGTGCAGAGGATCAACAGCGGCGCCTCGTCCGACGAGGCGACGACGTACTCGACGAGGTCGAGGAGTGCCGCATCGGCCCAGTGGATGTCGTCGACAACGAGTACGACCGGCCGTGCTGCGGCTAGCGTCTCGAAGAGCCGGCGGAACGCCCAGGCGGTCTCGTCCGGCGAGCCGCCACCCTCGACCGCGCCGACCGCGCCGTCGACAAGGCGCGCGGCGAGCTTGCCGTGCTCGACGTCGGCGAACACCCGCTCGAGGTCGCCGACATCGCGGACGACGTCGGCGAGCGGGAGGTACGGGAGGCCGTCACCGTACGCGGCGCAGCGCCCGACGAGCACCCTTGCCCTGTCCTGGAGCGAGCCGAGCAGCTCGCGCGCGACCCGGGATTTCCCGATGCCGGGCGTGCCGACGATCGTCGCGAGCATGGCCGAGCGATTGGTGACTGCCTGGTCGAAGGTGGCACGCAGCCGCGCGAGGTCGCCGCGCCGGCCGATGAACGGCGTTGCAATTGGTCGTGTGAACGCCGGAACGTCCGGCCGCAGGCCGAGAAGCCGGTACGCGACGAGCGGTTCGCTCTTCCCCTTTGCGTCCAGCGGCGGCACCGGCTCGGCATGGACGAAGTCGGCGACCGCCGCGTAGGTTGCCGCGCCGAGGAGCACCTCCCCGAGCGCCGCAGCCTGCTCGAGCCGGGCAGCGACGTTGACGACATCCCCCGTCGCGAGCTTCTGGTCGAGCGCGCCGCCACCGACGACCACTTCGCCGGTGTTGACGCCGGTGCGGGTCACGATCTCGACGCCGTGCGTGCGCGCGAGCTCGTCGTTGAGCGCGCACAGCGCGTTGCCGATCTCCGCGGCGGCGCGAACCGCGCGGAGCGGGTCGTCCTCGTGCACGGCCGGGACGCCGAAGACAGCCATGACCGCGTCGCCGATGAACTTCTCGACGCTCCCCCCATGCCGCTCGAGAGCGCCCTGAACAGCCTCGAAGTACTGCCACATGACGCTGCGCAGCAGCTCGGGGTCGAGCTGCTCGCCGAGCGCCGTCGAGCCGGCGACGTCCGTGAAGAGGACGGTGACGACCTTGCGGGCCTCAGGCTCCTGCGCCATCACCCCGAGCGTATGTCGGGAGCGCGGGTGGCGCATCAGGCGATGAGAAGGTCACTGCCGCTCCGGCGTTTTCGGCGAACCGCGGCTTGGGTCTCTCGGGTGCTGGGCCGGCGCTCGCGCAACTCACGGACGGACCTGGACGCTGCGCTGACCGTTCTCACGTGGATCAGATATCAGATCGACGCCTTGGCTGAACCAGGCCACGCCGCGCCCGAGAATCCGCTTCCCGGTATTCGCCGTAGCCAGGGAGACAGATCCGAGGCGAAGGAGAACGTAATGCTGGGAAGGGCAATTCGCTGGGCGCTCCCGATCGCGCTGCTCGCTCCGATTGGAGTCGGGGTGGCGGTCGCGGCCACGGGGTCGGCTCATTCGAGCAAGGCGACCGTCAAGGCTGTGAAGAATGCCAAGTTCGGCACGGTCCTCGTCAGCTCGAGTGGGCGGACGCTCTATCGCTACACGCTCGACCGCAAGCGCGTCAACAACTGCACGAAGGACGCGACCTGCGCGAAGTACTGGCCGCGCCTGCTCGTCAAGGGCACGGCGAAGCCGACCGTCGCCGGCGGTGCGAACGCGCGACTCGTCGGCACGATCAAGCAGCCGAAGGGGCTGCGCCAGGTCACGTACGCCGGGTACCCGCTGTACACCTTCGCGGGTGACAAGGGTGCCGGCCAGGTCAAGGGCCAGGGCTTCGAGAAGACGTGGTACGTCGTCAACACGAAGGGCGCGCTCGTGAAGCACGCCGTCGAGGCGATGACTACGACGACATCGTCCTCAACCCCGTCTGCGACGACGACGTCGTCGGGCGGCGGCGAGAGTTGGGGGTAGGCGCACCCTCGCGATCGCTGCTGGCGGCCGCGCTCGTCGCGGCCGCCACGACGGTCACCGGCTCGGTTCCGGCCGCGGAGGCGGCGCCGAGGCCGGTGACCGTCACGCTGCGCGAGTACGGCATCGTGCTTCCCGCGAAGCTGCGGCCTGGGCCGACGACCTTCGTGATCCGCAATCGCGGCCGGTTCCCGCACAACTTCACGGTGCTCTTCGGGCCGGTCCGCTTTCGCAGCGGCACGATCCTCCCGGGAGCGACGAAGCGGGTGACGGCGCGGCTCGTTCCCGGCGAGTACCTGATCGGGTGCACGATCCTGAACGGCGGCCACCTCGCGCAGGGGATGCTGACCCAGTTCACGATCGGCTCGCGCGCACACGGAAGCGGCCGCTGGCACTACCCTTGATCGTGCTCGCATGCCGCTCCAGAACCGCGTCACGCCGCTCGGCGACCTGATCGCCGATCCCGCGCGCGGCACGGTCTACGGCAACCGCGGCTGTCTCCACGACGCCGGCGGCCGGATCCGCCGCCGGTTCGCGACGAGGCGCTGGATCAGCTGCCGGCTCGAGTTCAAGGACTGGCGTCGCGCGGCGCTACTGCAGCCCGGTAGGTTCACGGAGCTCTTCTTTCTCGACGAGGCGACGGCATTCGCCGCCGGCCACCGGCCGTGTGCGCTCTGCCGGCGCGAGGACTATCGGCGGTTCCTCGAGCTCATCGGCGAGCCGGGTGCGGACGCGGTCGACGCCCGCCTGCACGAGGAGCGCCTCGGGCCGTATCGAGAGGCGGCGCTCGACGAGCTGCCCGACTGCTCGTTCGTCCTGCACCGCGGCCACCCGTGGCTCGTCGCCGGCGCGGAGCTCCTGAAGTGGAGCCCCGGCGGCTACGCCGACCGGGTACTGCGTCCCCGCAACGAGCGAGCGACGGTGGTCACGCCACCGTCGCTCGTCGACGTTCTCCTCGCGGGCTGGGCCGGGGCGGCCGTGCCGCTGCTGCACCCATCTGCTTCGGCATAGGTGATTGATCGGACTAGAACGGGCCGACGCGGTAGGGCTTGTCCCACGCGACGCGGAGCAGCTCGGCCTCGGCCTCGACGACGCCGAGCTCGGGCCGCGGCTGCGCCGCACGCTTTCCCGCGAGGCGCCGCGGGGCTGTGGTGTCCCAGGAGAGACGGTTCATGATTGCACCTCCGTCGTGTGTTCGGCGGGCGCGGGGGCCCGCGTGATGTGGATGTCGCCGCTGACGGTTTTCGCCCTGATCTCGACGAGCGGCCCGTCGCCGGCGGGAGCGTCGCCCGAGACCTCGAGATCGGAGCTCGTGTCGCCGCTCAGCGTGTTGCAGTCGAGGAAGACCTTCGAGCCGCGCCGCACGCCGATCGTCACGTCGCCGGACACCGACTGCGCAGACACGTTGCCGCGCATGACGGCGCGGACGTCCTGGTCTCCGCTCACCGTATTCGTGTTCAGATTGTCGTACGCCTCTTCGACGGTGACGTCGCCCGAGACGCTGCCGACGCTCGCCGGGCCGCGCGCCACCTCGACCGTCACATCGCCCGATGCCGACTGGATGTTGACGCCGCCGCTGACCTCGCCCGCCTGCACGTCGCCGCTCGCGGTCTTCACGTTGATGCTGCCGTCGACCCGCTCGACGTTCGTGTCGCCCGACGCGGTGGCGAACGAGAGACCGCCGAGGGTGCCGCTCGCGGAGAGGTCGGCCGACTTGGTCTTCGCAGAGACGCTCGACCCCTGCGGGCAGCGCACGGTGCAGCTCACGCCCTGCCGGCCGAAGCCGAAGGAGAAGCCGCGCTTCTGCGACAGGATCACGTTCACCTGCGGCCGGGAGGAGCTGTCGCGCAGCTCGACGCGGGCCTCGTCGACGAGCCGCTGAGACTCGTCGTCGTGGGCGACCAGGTCGATCTCGACGCGCCCATCGAGCGACGGGTCGATCGAGATCGCGCCGGAGGGAAGCCGGATCTCGAGCTCGACCGGCCCGCTCACCTCGAATGACTTCTGCATCTCAATCCTCCTAACTCCGGGCGTAGCCGGAGAGGCGCTTGCCGCTGACGTGGACGGGCCGTGACTCGGTCGCACGTGCGATCGCACGGACGAGCCAGGCGTTCGTGGAGATGCCCTCGCGCGCGGCGGCCTGCTCGACCGTCGTCTTGAGGGACTCGG
>JAICTB010000056.1 GCA_025936595.1 Thermoleophilia bacterium
GCGGATGTGGCGGAATTGGTAGACGCGCACGGTTCAGGTCCGTGTGCCCGCAAGGGCGTGGAGGTTCAAGTCCTCTCATCCGCATGCCCCGGCGCCTCACCGTCAGAGGCGTCGGCGCACGGTTCTCGCGAGACTCGCGCCCAGGAGCAGCAGTGCGACGGTCATCGGCGTCCATTCGACGATGTGCAGGACGACGTCGCCCCCGAAGAGCCGAGCCGCCAGCACGAGGACCGTGAGCACTCCGACGAGCCACCACAGCAGGCGCCGTGCGAAGAGATGTCGCGGGCTGAGCGCCATCAACGCGAACGCTATGCCCGGACGACGGGGTGTTCAGAGACTCGAACGTCTCTGCGCGCGACGTGGAGGGAGACGGCGCTCGGCTCCGAACTGAGCGTGAGGCATCCGACGCTCACGCTCTTGGGGGAGCCGGATGCCTCGCGGCGACGGTGGCGGCAGCCGTCCTCTCCCCCGGCTGTCCGTCCCGTCGCCGCTTCTTGCGCCACGCGAAGGATTCGCCGCCGCACGGCCGAACACCGCGGCGATGGCACATGAGGCACGCACTGACGTCGGCGCGCTTGCATCCGAGCTCGAGCAGCTCGTGCACGAGGAGCGCCAGCTGTCGTCCGTACGGCGCCGCCTGCACGAGCAGATCGACAACGGCTTCCCGAACGACGTGATCGTGCGACGCGAACGCGAGATCTCGGCCCAGCGCCGGGCGCTCCACCGGCGGATCGACAGCCTCCGCCACAGGCTCGGCCCCGGGCCGGGCCTTCGTCCGGCGCACTGAGCCGCGGCTACGATGCGCGCGCCCTGACTCGCCTCGCCTCGATCGTCGTCGCGGCCGCGATCGCCGCTGTCGTCCTGCCCGGGGCCGGATCGGGCCGCGCCCCATCGGACGCCACCACCGAGGTCGTCGTCACGCTCGCGGGGCCGCCGCTCTCCGCGTTCGGCCGATCGCTCTCCTCGGCGCGCCACCTCTCGTACCTGCAGACGATCGACGCGCAGCAGGCGGCGGCCACCGAACGGATCGAGTCGATGCTCCCGTCCGCACGCGTGCGCTGGCACTACCGGCTCGTCGCGAACGGGCTCGCGGTCGTGCTCCCGCGCAACGAGGTCGCCGCCCTCGCGAAGGTGCCCGGAGTCGCCGAGGTGTGGCCGAACGTGCGTTACCACTCGCTGGCGACACCGATTCCCGGTCCGACGCAGATCGGCGCCGACAAGCTCTGGGCAGGCGGCTCGCTCGGCGACGGGATGAAGATCGGGATCATCGACGACGGCGTCGACGCCGCCCACCCGTACTTCGACCCGAGCGCCTTCCAGTACCCGCCGGGGTTCCCGAAGGGGCAGACGAAGTACACGACGCCCAAGGTGATCGTGCAACGCGCGTTCGCACCCCCGTCGCCGTCGTGGAAGTACGCGTCGCTCCCGTTCGACCCGACGGAGTCGTTCCACGCGACGCACGTCGCCGGCATCGCCGCGGGCGATCGAGGCATCGTCGCGCGCGGCAGCGTCCTCTCGGGCGTCGCGCCCGACGCGTACATCGGCAACTACAAGGCGCTGACCATCCCGACCCCCGGCTTCGGGCTGGACGGGAACAGCGCGGAGATCGTGGCCGCCATCGAGGCCGCCGTCGCCGACGGCATGGACGTGATCAACCTCTCGCTCGGGGAGCCGGAGGTCGAGCCGTCGCGCGACCTCGTCGTCAAGGCGATCCAGGGGGCCGCCGCCGCCGGCGTCGTCCCCGTGATCGCGGCGGGGAACGACTTCGGCGACTTCGGCCACGGCTCCGTCTCGTCGCCGGCGAACGCGCCGGACGCGATCACGGTCGCCGCGGTCAGCGCGCGTGGCATCGTTGCCGACTTCTCGTCGGCCGGCCCCACGCCGGTCTCGCTGCAGATGAAGCCGGACGTCTCCGCGCCGGGGGTCGACGTGCTCTCGTCATTGCCGGCGAGCCAGGGCGGTCCGTGGGGGACGCTGAGCGGAACGAGCATGGCGACGCCGCACGTGGCCGGCGCCGCAGCGCTCCTCCGGGAGCGCCACCCGACGTGGACGGTTGCCCAGCTCAAGTCGGCGCTCGTGCAGACCGGCGACGCGGTGCACCTCGAGAGCGGCGCCGAGGCCGCGGCGACCCGCGAGGGCGGCGGCCTCGTCGACCTCCCCCGCGCCGACAACCCGCTGCTCTTCGCCTCGCCGACCGGCCTCTCGTTCGGCGCGCTCGCACCGGGGGCGGTCGTCAGCCGTACGGTCACGCTGACGGACGCCGGCGGCGGTGCGGGCACGTGGACCGCCGCCGTCGTGCTGCAGTCCGGCATCGGAGCCGTCACGGTGCCGCCGACGATCGCCGTGCCCGGCACACTCGACATCACGGCGACGGGCGCAACGGCCACGGGCGAGGAAACGGGGTTTGTCGTGCTGACGCGCGGCACCGACGTACGCCGCATCCCGTTCTGGTTTTTGACGACGGCGCCGAAGCTCGCCGGCGAGCCCAAGCTCCCGCTCACGAAGCCCGGCATTCACAGCGGCACGACCGTCGGCGCGCCCGCGCTCGTCACGCGCTACCGCTATCCGACGGGCGGCGACGACGCGTACCCGGGGCCCGAGCGCGCCTTTCGCTTCCGCCTTCCCGCCGGCGCCGCGAACGCGGGTGTCGTCGTTCTCAGCGGCCGCGTCGCGCCGCACATCACCTTCGACGGGTCGGAGGACCGGCTCGCCGGCTACACCGCGCTGCCGCTCGACCTGAACCCGTACCGGAAGAGCTACGGGACGCGCCGGCGGATCGCCGGGGTCGTGCTCCCCGCCGGCGGCATCTACGACGCGGTCTTCGACGCGGTCGGCCGTCCGGGGCCGTTCACGTTCCGCTACTGGGTGAACGACGTCACGCCGCCGCGACTGCGCGTACGGTCGACCCGAGGCGGGATCGTCGTGGCCGCCGGCGATGCAGGCTCCGGCGTCGACCCCCTCTCGATCACTGCGACGCTCGACGGCAAGGCGGTCGTCGCGCGCTACGCCGACGGAAGGATCACGATCCGCGCCGCGAAGGGCCGCCACCGGCTCGTGCTCCTGGTGGCCGACCACCAGGAGACGAAGAACATGGAGGACGTCGCGCGCATCCTCCCGAACACGTCGACGCTGAAGACGACGTTGAGGGTGCGCTAATCGCGGCGTTTCGCGCGCGGATCGTACGTCGGCAGGTTCGCGAGGTCGCGCTCGACCGAGCGCTGGAACTCCTCGGGGTCGTGCTCCGGCTCGACCACACGCAGATGACGCTTCGGCGGACGGCGACGGCGCAGGGGCATGCTCCGCCCCTTCGCGAGGCGCGGCCATTCCGCCGCCGCGAGCAGCACCACCGCGGCCGCGAGCAGCACAAGCCCGAACACGCTCACGCCCCAAGGATAGTCACCCGCCCGCGAGAATCGGGCGACGTGACGACGCGGGCGCTTCTCCTCGCTGCAGTGGGGCTTCTGGCCGCAGGATGCGGCTCCGGTGACACATCGGCTCCGCCCACCACGACCGTCAATACGGTGCCGACGGAGCAGCGGATGCCGCTGACCGTCTTCCGTGTCCGCGGAGGCGTCCTGCGGCCGGTCACGGTGCACGTGCCGCAGACGAAGGCGGTGGCCGCCGCGGCGGTCGCCGCGCTCGGCCTCCACGCGACCGTGTCGGTCGGGGGCGGCACGGCACGCGTCGACCTGCCGAAGGCGACCGACGAGCAGGTCGCCGAGATCGTCTACTCGCTGACGCAGTTCCCGACCGTGCAGCGGGTTGACGTCGCAGGCCGCACCGGCCTGACGCGTGACGACGTGGTGGGCTACGTCCCGCCGATCCTGGTCGAGCGCCCGGCGCCCGGGGCGCACGTGCCGGCGCGGTTCCTCGTCGCGGGCACGGCGAGCGTGTTCGAGGCGACGCTCGTCGTCGAGGCGGTGCGGGACGGGACGGTCCTCGACCGCCGGACGGTGACAGCGTCGGAGGGCGCGCCCGCGCGCGGCGCGTTCGAGACGATGCTGCGCGCGACCCCCGGGCGTGTCACGGTGCGCGCATACGCGCCGTCCGCCGCCGACGGGACCCCGCAGCACGAGGTCGAGGTCGCCGTCGAGGTGACGCCGTGAGCCGCCCGGACGGCGGCTACAATGCTGCCCGCCGATTGATCCCCGGTAGCTCAATTGGCAGAGCATTCGGCTGTTAACCGAAGGGTTGTTGGTTCGAGTCCAACCCGGGGAGCTGCACGGACGCGCCGGACCTCCGAATAGGTCGGGCGCGGCGATCAGGCGGTGCGGATCCGCGCTTGCGGGAACAGCATCCGTCGGTGAAAGCCCTTCTCGCCGCCGCTGCTGCAGCCCTGACCGTTCTGGCGGCGCTCGCCGGCGTCGCCGGCGGCGGCACTCGCATCCCGACGCTGCGCGCCGACGTCGGCGAGTGGAGCATCGTGCCGTCCGTCGGCGCGCTGCCCGCGGGCCGCGTGCGGATCGACGTGCGGAACCTCGGCGCGTACGCACACCAGGTGGTGATCGTCCGGACGAAGACGTTCGCCGAGCAGCTGCCGCTGCGCGGGACGCGCGCCGTCGTGCGTCCGGAGGCCGCGCCGGTCCTCGTACGGGCCGGCCGGCACGCCTCGTTCTTCGTCACGCTGCGGCCGGGCTCGTACGTGCTGCTCGACAACCTGCCCTGGCACTACTGGAAGGGCACGTCGGCGGCGTTCAGCGTGCGCTGAGCGCCTGCACGCGCTCGAGCAGCTTCTGCAGGCTCTCCTGCAGTTCCTTCGACCGCGCCGGCGCGGCACCCTGCAGCTCGCGCCTGAGCTCGCGCTCCCGGAGCCGCCAGAGCAGCTCCTCCCCGGTCGCCGCGTCGATGCCCTCGGCCTCGGCACGGGCGTCGAGCTCGGCAAGGAGCGTCAGCGCCTCGCCCGCGAGCGGCGTTCTCGTGACGATGTGGGCGCGGACCTCGCGGTGCACCGGATCGTAGAAGTGCTCGGGCGTCAGCCTCTCGAGCAACGGCCGGAGCCCCTCGTGCGCGAGCGCACCTGCGAGGGCGTTGCGCTCGAGGCGCGTGCCCGCGTCGACCACCCGTGGCGCGCGGGCCGCCGCGCGTGCCGACGGGATCGCTCCCGTCCGGAACTGCACCGTGGTGCCGATGCGGTCGGTGACGAGCCGCGCGGCGGCGAGCTTGTCCGGCCCCTCCGGGTAGCCGTCGAGAATCTCCTTGGCGCGCCGGAAGCCCGCCTCTCGGTCGTCCGCACGGTCGAGCTCGACGCGTACGCGATAGACGACGTACGGCTCCGCCCTCTGGAGGTGCGACTCGAACCCGGACGGGTCGTCGGCGGGGTCGATTCCGGGTGGCAGTGCGACGACGTTCACGTCGAAGCCCTGCCCCACCGCGAGCTCCATCCCACGGAGCGCCGCCGACTCGCCGGCCGCGTCGCCGTCGAATGCGAGCCAGAGCCGCTTCGTCAGCCGACCGAGCTCGCGCAGCTGCTGCTCGGTGAGCGCCGTGCCCATGCATGCGACGACCGGCTCGAAACCGGCCTGGTGGAGCGCGATCACGTCGGCGTTCCCCTCGACGACGCACGCCCGGTCCTGCTTCGCGATCGCGCCACGCGCCTTGTCGAGCCCGTAGACGACAGCGCTCTTGTGGAACAGCTCCGACTCCTGCGTGTTCACGTACTTGCCGCGCAGAGGGTCGTCGTCGTGGAGCTTGCGCGCCTGGAAGCCGAGCACGCGGCCACGCGCATCCGCGAGCGGGAACATGAGGCGCCGCTGGAAGTAGTCGGCGCCGTTCGTTCGCATCAGCCCCGAGGCGATCAACTCCTCGCGCGTGAACCCCTTCGCCATCGCCTTCCGCGCGAGCGAGTTCCCGCCGAGTGAGAGCCCGAGGCGGAACTCGCGCGCGATGCGCTCGCCGAAGCCGCGCCCCTTCAGGTAGTCACGAGCGTAGGAGCCGATCTCCGTCTCCCAGAGTGCCCGCTCGTAGTACGCCGCAGCGTCGTCGAGCAGCTCCTGCAGCCGCGCGCGGCGGCCTCGTTGTGCCGCCTGCTCGGGTGAGACGTCCTCGTACTCGAGCGGCACGCGGAACCGATCCGCGAGCCACTCGATCGTGCCGACGAAGTCGAGCCCCTGCGTCTCCTCGACGAACCGGATCACGTCGCCGCCCTTGTGGCACCCGAAGCAGTGGTAAAGCCCGGTGGCGGGGTTGACCGAGAAGCTCGGCGTGCGCTCCTCGTGGAAGGGGCACCGGCCGACGAGCCGGGCACCCTGCTTGCGGAGCGACGTGCGTTCCTCGACGACCGCGACGAGGTCGGCGGCGGCCTTGACCGCCTCGACGGAGCTGTCCTTGATGCGCGCCATCAGCAGTCGTGAGCGTACGACAGCGCGAAGCGGTCGGTCATCCCGGCGATGAACTCGACGGAGGCGCCGCTCGCGAAGATGCGGCGGATCGCCTCGTGTGCGCGCTCGTGCTCCGGCCGCGTCTCCGGGCCGAGGTACACGCGTTCAAACATGAAAGACCGCAGCGAGAGCATCGCCTGCCCGATCTCGTCGCTCTGGACGATGTCGCCCGAGGCGGCGGAGCGCTCGATCAGATCGTGGACGAGGGTGTCGATGCGCTGCCCACCCGTCGGCCCGAGGATCTCGATCTCGGCCTGCGGCAGATCGTCCTCCGCGAGGAGGCCGTAGCGGATCGCATCGTCGATGTCGTGGTTGATGTACGCGACCCGGTCGACAATGCGCACGATCTTGCCTTCGAGCGTGCGCGGCTCCTGCGGCCCGGTGTGCGTGAGGATGCCGTCGATCACCTCGCGCGTGAGGTTCAGCTCGATCGCGATGCGCGCCGACTGCTCGTTGTGCCGGAAGCCGCCCTGATCGCGGAGCAGTTCGTCGAGCGCCGCTTCGCCGGCATGCCCGAAGGGTGGATGACCCAGGTCATGACCGAGTCCGATTGCCTCGGTCAGGTCCTCGTTCAGCGCAAGCCCCCGCGCGACGACGCGTGCGATCGCAGTCGTCTCGAGGGTGTGAGTCATGCGCGTCCGGTAGTGGTCGCCGGCCGGATCGATGAAGACCTGCGTCTTCCCCTTCAGGCGGCGGAACGGCTTCGAATGCAGGATGCGGTCGCGGTCGCGCTGGAACGGCGTCCGCACCGAGCACTCGGCCTCTGCGACCGGACGCCCGGCCGTGTCGTAGGAGCGGACGGCGAGGGGCGAGAGCGCATGCTCTTCGTGCTCGCGGACGCGATCAGCGAAGACGTCGGCCACTCTGCCTGTGACTTCGGGCACGAGGCCCACGGTAGCTGCAGGATCAGATGATGATCGGAACGGTGCCGCCGTCGGCGGACCAGGCCGCTCCGGTGACGTAGGAGGCGCGTTCCGAAAGCAGGAAGACGATCACGTCGGCGATCTCGCCCGGCTCGGCGAGCCGGCCGAGCGGGCGTCCTGCGGCGACCCTCGCGAGCACGGTGTCGCGGTCGCCCTGCTGGTCGGCGAGGCCGCCTTCGCCGAGCCAGGCATCGGTCGCGGTCGGCCCGGGCGTGACTGCGTTGCAGCGGATCCTGTCGCGGGCGTACAGATCCGCGACGAGGCGCGAGTAAGACAGGAGCGCTGCCTTCATCACCGAGTAGTCGGGCATCCCGCTCGAGGGCCGCTTCGCGGCGGTCGACGAGACGTTCACGATCGACGACCCCGGTCGCATGTGAGGCAACGCCGCATGCGTCGCGCGGACGGCGCTCATCAGGTTGAGCTCGAACGACCGCTGCCAGTCATCGTCGGTCAGCTCAGCGAGCTTGCGGATGTCCGTGCCGCCGACGTTGTTGACGAGGCAATCGATCCTGTCGAAGCGCTCGGCCGCGGCGGCGACGACGCGCTCAGGCTCTCCGCGCTGCGTCAGGTCGGCGGCGACGTGCAGCTCGCCGGGGCCGTCGTCGCGGCGGCCAGTGCTAACGACGTGTGCTCCCTCCTCGCGGAGCCGGCCGGCGACCTCGAACCCGATGCCCGCGGTCGAGCCGGTGACGAGACAGATCTTCCCGGTGAGGCCGAGGTCCACGGGTCGCTACGGTAGCTGGCGGGCGATGACCACCATCCTGCTGGCACGGCACGGCGAGACCGACTGGAACCGCGAGGGACGCTGGCAGGGGTGGGCCGATCCGCCGCTCAACGAGACGGGCCGCGAGCAGGCGCGGACGCTGGCGGAGGAGCTGCGCGCGACGCAGTTCGACGCGGCGTACTCGTCGGACCTGCGCCGCGCGACCGAGACGGCGGAGATCGTCGCCGCGCCGCACCACGTGCCGGTGGTGCTCGACCGCGACCTGCGCGAAATCGACGTCGGCTCCTGGTCGGGGCTGACGCGGGCCCAGATCATGCAGCGCTTTCCCGACGGGCGCCGCACCGACGGCGAGACGCACGAGCAGCAGGCCGGGCGCGTGCGTGCGGCAGTCGTCAGGATCGCCCGGAAGCACCCCGGCGGGCGGGTGCTGGTGGTCGGCCACGGCGGCACGATCCGGTCGATCCACGACCTGATCAACGAGGCTCCCTACCATCCGATCGCGAACTGCGGCGTCCTCGAGGTGCACTTCCGCGGCGACCGGTTGACGGCGCCCATCGGATAGGCTCGGAAGGCCGCGGATGGAGGACTACACCAACAAGTACAAGGGCGAGCAGGTGGAGATCGCGCTCTTCGGCGGCGAGTACCAGGACGGCGTGCTGACCGCCTACTGCTACGTCGAAGACGTGGCGCACGTCGAGCTGAACGGGCACATCCTCATCCCGCTGCAGAACGTCGCGTCGCTGCACTGCTCGAGCCGCTGCGACGCCCCCGAGCCCGACTGGCCGCCGCGTGGGCTCGCCGAGGACGACGACGCGCCGGGCGACGACGAGCCATAGGTGTTTGCGGTGCGAGGCCGCTTCCTGATCGCGCGCAACGTGCTCAAGTGCTGGGCGCTCGTCGCCGTGGTCGGCGTGGTGCTCGGCGCAGCCGGATGGAAGCTCGGGGGGTACCGCGTCTCGATCCTCTTCGCCGGCGCCGTGGTGCTGCTCGCCGCGGCGATCTATGCGTACGCCGACCGGATCGTGATGGGGATGCTCGGCGCGCGCGAGCTCGTGCAGGGCGAGGCGCCGGCGCTGCATTCAACGGTCGAGCGCCTCGCATCGGCGGCGGGCGTCGTCAAACCGAAGCTCTACGTGCTTCCGGACAGCTACCCGCGCGCGCTCTCCTCGGGTCGCGGCGCGGGCGGTGGCTCGGGCATCGCGGTGTCGGTCGGCCTGATGGGCGTCGCTTCGCCGGCCGAGCTCGAGGGCATCGTCGCGCACGAACTCGCACACATCCGCCACCGCGACGTGCTTCTGCAGACGGTGGTCGTCGTCCTGGCGATGTCCGTCGTCGAGCTGTCGCGCGTCGGGGGTGCGCTGCAGCGCGCGCTCCTCTTCGTGCTGGCGCCGCTCGCGGCGTCGTTCGTCCACCTGATGCTCTCGCCGAAGCGCGAGTACGCGGCCGACCGTGCCGCCGCCGAGCTCTGCTCCTCGCCGCACGGGCTCGCGGACGCGCTGCTCAGGCTCGAGCAGGCGATGCAGCTCGTCCCGTTCGAGGCGTCTCCGGCGACCGAGCCGCTCTACACGATGAACCCGTTCGCGGAGAAGGGCCTCGGCGCGCTCTTCGACTCGCATCCGCCGATCGGCGAGCGTGTGAAGAGGCTGCGCGAGCTCGACCCCGACTGGCGCGCGAGGCTCGCGGCCTAGGAGACCGTCACCGCGAGCTCTGTCCGAAGCGTTCTCGGGTTCAGGCGGAGCACCTGGTGCGTCGCGCCGATCCCGACCCAGATGCCGTTCGGCCGTGCCACGACCGCATCCGGGATGTCGGGCAGCCGCGCCGAGCGCTCGACGCGACCGGTGGCGATCGCTCGACGCTGGATCGAGCGGCGGAGTGCGTCGAGGGTCCAGAGCGCACCGTCTCCGACGGTGAGATCGTGCTGGAAGCCGCCGAGGTGGAGCGGCGCGACGGTCAGCCTGGTCGCCGCTCCCGAGTGCTCGTTCACGCGCACGATCGACCGTTCCTGCGCGATCCAGACGCTTCCCTCAGCAGCGGAAAGGTCGCCGAGCCCGATCCCGTCGATCGAGTTGAGCCGTCCGCTCCGGTCGATGTGTACGAGCCGGTCCCTGGCGGACACCCAGCAGCCGCTGCTGTCGGCCGCGAGGCGTCCTCCGCCCGGGACACGCCAGGAGCCGGAGCGCCTCCCGACCGGCGTGAAGCGAACGACCGAGTTGCCGCGGTGATCGCCCAGGAGCGCATAGACGCCTCCCCCACCGGCCGCCACGTAGAGCACCGACCCCTCCGACACGCGGAGGACGACGCGCGCTCGGTGGCTGCGGAGGTCGGTTCGCGTCAGGGTCCCGTCGACGAAGCCGTTCGCGACGCTCGCGACCCAGAGCGCCCCGTCCGAGACGACGACGCTCTGCGGATAGCGCGCGCTCCGGGTACGCGGCGCCCAGATCGCTCTGCCCGTCGTCGGCGAGAGGTCTCGGATGCCGAACGGCCCCACGACGAAGACGCCGGCGGGCGTGACAGCGAGGTCGACGAAGTCGCCTCCCGCGACGGCGGCGGGCGCGAGCGCGAGTGCTGGGAGGGCGACGGCGAGGACACGCACGGTGCGACTACGGCCCCGGGGCGGGCTCAGGTCCACGAAAAAGGGCCCCTTATGGGGCCCTTCAGAAGGAAAATGGGCGGCGTCCTACTCTCCCGGGGGCTTGCGCCCCGAGTACCATCGGCGCTAGCGGGCTTAACTTCTCTGTTCGGAATGGGAAGAGGTGTTTCCCCGCCGCTATGACCGCCCAATTGTCGAGGACGTGCGCGTGGTCGCTGCACCCTCAAAACTCCATAGCTACGGGAACGAGTTCTTCAAATCAAGACCTCGAGCAATTAGTACGGGTCCGCTGAACACATTGCTGTGCTTGCACGTCCCGCCTATCAACGTGGTGGTCTTCCACGGCTCTTACTCTCTCTAGGAGATGGGAGCTCTCATCTTGAGGTGGGCTTCCCGCTTAGATGCTTTCAGCGGTTATCCCATCCAGACGTGGCTAATCAGCAGCGCTCTTGGCAGAACGACTGATACACCAGAGGTCTGTTCGTCTCGGTCCTCTCGTACTAGAGACGACTCCTCTCAAAGCTCCAACGCCCATGGTGGATAGGGACCGAACTGTCTCACGACGTTCTGAACCCAGCTCGCGTACCGCTTTAATGGGCGAACAGCCCAACCCTTGGGAC
>JAICTB010000213.1 GCA_025936595.1 Thermoleophilia bacterium
CAGGTCGACGCGCCGAGCAGGAAGGTCTGCCCGGCGCGCGCCTCGTAGACCATCACCTCGTCGAGCTCGCCGACGCGGCCGCCGCCGTCGGCGAGGAAGACGCCGAAGAGCCCACGGTCGGGAATCGTCCCGGCGTTCGTCACCGCAAGACGGCGCGCGCCGTCGCGGGCACGGATCATGCCGCCGGTGCGATCCCAGACGATGCGCGGGCGCAGCTCGGCGAACTCGTCCGACGGGTAGCGCCCGGCGAGCATGTCGAGCACGTTCTCGAGCTGCGCGCGCGAGAGCTCCCTGAACGGATACGCGCGGGCCACGAGCCGGTGCAGGTCGTCGACCCCAATCTCCGCACCCGAGGCGATGGCGACGATCTGCTGCGAGAGCACGTCGAGCGGGTTGCGGGGGATCTGCGTCTCCTCGATCTCGCCCTCGCGCATCGCGCGCGCGACGACGGCGCTCTCGAGCAGATCGGCCCGGAACTTCGGGAAGATTCGGCCCTTCGAGACCGCGCCCAGCTCGTGTCCGGCGCGGCCGATGCGCTGCAGGCCGCGCGCGACCGACTTCGGCGACTCGACCTGGATCACGAGGTCGACTGCACCCATGTCGATCCCGAGCTCGAGGCTCGAGGTGGCGACGAGGCACGGGATGCGGCCTGCCTTTAGCTCCTCTTCCACGATCGTCCGCTGCTCTCGCGCGAGCGACCCGTGATGCGCGCGGGCGATCTCCTCCTCTGCGAGCTCGTTGAGCCGCAGCGCGAGGCGCTCCGCGAGACGCCGGTTGTTGACGAAGACGATCGTCGAGCGGTGCTCGCGCACGAGGCGCAGCAGCTCGGGATAGATCGAGGGCCAGATCGACTGCGCGCCACCGTCGGGCTGCGACTCGGTCAGCGATGCGGTCGAGCCGAGCTCGCGCATGTCCTCGACCGGCACGACCACCTCGAGGTCGAGCTCCTTGCGCGTGCCGGCATCGACGAGCGCGATCTCGCGCGCGCCCGACACGAAGCGCCCAATCTCCTCGAGCGGCCGCTGGGTTGCCGAGAGCCCGATGCGCTGCGGGGGCGTGTCGCAGAGCGCCTCGAGCCGCTCGACGCTGATCGCCATGTGCGCACCGCGTTTCGTCCCGGCGACCGCGTGCACCTCGTCGAGGATCAGCGTCTCGACGCCGCGCAGCGTCTCGCGTGCCTGCGAGGTCAGCATCAGGTAGAGCGACTCCGGCGTCGTGATCAGGATGTCCGGCGGCTCCTTGATCAGCTCGCGCCGCTCCTTCTGCGGCGTATCGCCCGTACGCACCGCCACGCGCAGCTTGGAGTCGAGCCCTGCGAGCGGGCCGCGCAGGTTGCGCTCGATGTCGTAGTTGAGCGCCTTCAGCGGCGAGACGTAGAGGACGCGCAGGCCGGCACCGGGCGTGACGGTGAGCTTGTCGATCGCGTAGAGGAACGCGGTGAGCGTCTTGCCCGAGCCGGTCGGCGCCTGGATCAGGACGTGGCCGCCCGCCGCGATGGCCGGCCAGCCGTGGACCTGCGGGGGCGTCGGCGCATCGAAGCTGCGTTCGAACCAGGCCCGCGTCGCGGGCGAGAAGACGCTGAGCGGGTCCATCCGCCCAGGGTACTCGCGCGAGTTCAGGCCAGGTAGTAGACGAGGAACGCCGCGATGAGGATCACCGCGACGAGCGCGCCGACGACGACGGTGACGCCGCTCAGCGCGAGCCACGGCGTGCGCGAGCTGCGCCCTTCGGCCGTCTCGCGCGCGACCTCCTTCGGTGTCTCGGTCATCCACAGGCGCTACCCGCGTGAGTAGGATCGAACCGTGCCCGAGGCGCTCTACTTCACCGACGATCCGGCGGCGTGCAGGCTGCTCGCGGAGGATCCGTTCGCGCTCCTCGTCGGCTTTGCGATCGATCAGCAGGTGACGGTCCAGAAGGCATTCGCGGGGCCGTTCGTGCTCGCCGAGCGCGCCGGCACGCTGGCGCCGAAGAAGCTCGCGGCGATGGATCTCGCGCCCATCTTCGCCGAGAAGCCGGCGATCCACCGGTTCCCCGGAGCGATGGCCGAGCGCGTGCGCGAGCTCGCGGCCGTCGTCGCGGAGGAGTACGGCGGCGACGCGTCGCGCATCTGGACCGAGGCGGCGGACACGGACGACCTGCGCAGGCGCATCGCGGCGCTGCCCGGCTACGGCGAGATGAAGATCAAGTCGCTCGGCGCGGTTTTGTCGAAGCGGTTCGGAGTCAAACTCGCCGACGGGCTCGCGCCGGGCCACCCGACGCTCGGCGACGTCACCTCGCCCGAGACGCTCGCCGAGTATCAGGCGGCGAAGCGCGCCCACAAGGCGAAGCTCCGTGCCGGAAACGCCTAGTAACAGACTGTTACAAGCGCGTCTTTCGTCACGGAGGACGTGCCCGGAAGGGACGGTTTCGGAGCGCATTCCCACCCGCGCGTCGTGCTTGTAACAGTCTGTTACTAGCTCGTCACGGCGCGATCAGCCGCGTAGCGCCTTCAGCGCCGGGCCGAGCATCTGCTTGCCGCGCAGGACCGGCTCGAACAGATCGCCGTGCTCGTCGATCCGACCAAGGGCGACCTGCATGGAGAAGTCCCGCGGCTGGACCTGCTCGGTCAGTTCGTCCCATCCGAGCGGTGTCGACACCGGCGCGCCCGGCTTCGGTCGCACGGAGTACACCGACGCGATCGTCTTGCCGTGCCCGTTCTGGCGGTGGTCGACGAGCACGCCCGACCGCTTCTTCTTCAGCCATTCCGTCGTCACCTCGCCCGGGTGCTCGGCCTCGAGCTTGCGCGAGAGCAGCTCTGCAAACTCGTACGTCTCGTCGTATGTCGAGCGGCGCGCAATCGGGACGATCACGTGGATGCCGTCGGCGCCGCTCGTCTTCACGTACGACTCGAGCCCCAGATCCTCGAGCGCGCCGTGCACGTAGTGCGCCACGCGCACGCACAGCGCGAACGCGCTGTCCTCCTCCGGCGGATCGAGATCGAACAACACCCAGTCCGGCCGGTCCGGCTTGTCGACGCGCGAGTACCACGCGTTCATGTCGATGCAGTGCATCTGCACCATCCATAGGAGCGCGTCGCGCGAGTTGACGAGCGGGAAGTCGACGAGCCGCGACTCGCCCTTCCCGCCCCGCGGCCAGGTGCGGAAGACACGCGTCGGGATCCAGTCAGGGATCCCCTTCGGCGCCTGTTTCTGGAAGAACGACCCACCCGACAGTCCCTCGCGCCAGCGCTTCATCGTGAACGGTCGGTCCTTCAGGTGCGGGACGATCGCATTGGTGGCGCTGCCGTAGTAGTCGAAGAGGTCGCCCTTCGTGATCCCGTCGTCGGGGAACAGGACACGCTCCGCCGAGGAGAGCTTGACTTTCACGCCTTCCTCCCCCAGAGAATGTTCGCACGGTTCGGGATCGCGTACGTGCCGTCAGGCAGCAGCTCACCGAGTCGCGCAACAACGTCGTCGCGATCCTCGCGGCTTGCGATCCAGCTGACGGAGCGGGCGTTGTCGAGCAGCCCGGCGCGATCGAGCATGTGGTCGTGAACGACGGACGTCCGCTCGTGCACGTCCGCGAAGAAACCGGTCGCGCGTAGCAGCTCCTCCCACTCCGGCTCCTCCCGCCACGGGTGCGCGACGGCCTCGTGCAGCGCGTCCAGCTCGGCCCGAAACGCGTGCGGCAGCGGGCTCGGCCGCTCCTCGTCGGGTCCGTTCCAGACCACGGCGAAGACGCCACCCGGGCGCAGCACGCGCGCGATCTCCGGCAGCGCGACGTCTTTCTGGAACCAGTGAAACGCCTGCGCGGCGAACACGCCGTCGACGGAGGCGTCGTCGAGCGGGATGCGCTCCGCCGATCCCGCGAGCGCGTTCACGCCGGGTACGACCCGCTCGAGCATCGCGCGCATGTTTGCGAGCGGCTCGACCGCCGTGACCTCCGCATAGCGCGCTGCGAGCACCCGCGTCAACTTCCCGGTGCCGGCACCGAGGTCGAGGACCGCCGCGTCCGCGCCGAGCGGCAGCACGTCCAGCAGGTCCGGCGGATAGGACGGGCGCGTCCGCTCGTACTCGTCCGCGACGAGGTCGAAGCTCAGCTCGCGGCGGTCAGCCGACGCCGGCAAGAAGGAACGCCCTGTTCTCCTTCAGCATCTCGCGTGCGATCACGAGCCGCTGGATCTGGTTCGTGCC
>JAICTB010000037.1 GCA_025936595.1 Thermoleophilia bacterium
CGCGCTGCGCCTCGGCGAGCTGCTCGTGCGCGCGGGGCACGCGACGCAGGAGCACGTCGACCAGGCGCTCGAGCTCCAGCCCGTCCTGCGCAAGCGGCTCGGCGAGGTGCTCGTCGAGAAGCACTGGACGACGCCGCGCGCCGTCGCCGAGGCACTCGCGGCGCAGTATGGCCTTGACTTCGTCGACCTCACGCAGATCGCCGTCGACCAGCGCGCGGCAGGGCTCGTACAGGAGGGATTCGCGCACCGCCATCAGGCGATACCCGTGCGCTTCCTCGCCGACGACATCGTGCAGGTTGCCGTCGCCGACCCCGGGAACCTGCAGACGACGGACGAGCTGCGACTCGCGCTCGGCGTCAAGTGCACGTTCGCCGTCGCGGACGCCGCCGCGCTCCAGTCGACGATCGCGCGCACCTACCGGTTGACGATCGCCGTCACGGACGTCGCTCCCGACGGCACGCAGCTCGACGACGAGGCGGCCACGGAAGGCACGCTGGACCTCGTCAACGGATTGATCGGGCGCGCGGTGAACGCGCGCGCATCCGACGTGCACCTGAACCCGCAGCCCCGCGAGGTACTCGTACGCTTTCGCGTCGACGGTGTGCTGCGCGACGACGCGCCGATCGACAAGCGCCTGGAGGCCGCGGTCGCCGCGCGCGTGAAGGTGATGGCGCAGCTCGACATCGCCGAGAAGCGAATGCCGCAGGACGGCTCGTTCGTCGTCTACATCGACGGCCTCCCCGTCGACGTCCGAGCTGCGGTTCTGCCGACGAAGCACGGCGAGCAGGTCGTGCTCCGCATCCTGCAGCGCGAGCAGAAGCTGGAGCTGCCCGCGCTCGGCATGAGCCCGGACATGGAGGCGGTGTTCCTGCGCGGGATCTCGCAGCCCTACGGCGCGGTGCTGACGTGCGGCCCGACGGGCTCCGGGAAGACGACCACGCTCTACGCGGCGCTCGACCGGCTGAACGACGGCGAGCGCTCGATCGCAACGATCGAGGACCCGGTCGAGTACCAGCTCCCCGGCGTCATGCAGACCGAGGTGCACGCGCGCATCAACCTCACCTTTGCCCGCGGACTGCGCACGATCCTGCGCGCCGACCCCGACGTGATTCTCGTCGGCGAGATTCGCGACGAGGAGACGGCGCAGATCGCGATCCAGGCGGCGATGACCGGCCACCTCGTTCTCTCGACGCTGCACACGAACGACGCCGCCGGCGCGATCGCGCGCCTGCGCACGCTGAGCGTCGATCCCGACTTGCTCGCCGGCTCGATCAACTGCATCGTCTCGCAACGCCTGGCGCGCCGCCTCTGCAGCCACTGCCGCGAGGAGTATGCGCCGACGCAGGAGCAGGTCACGTCCATGAACCTGATCTCCGCGGCCGCGAGCCCGACGCTGTACCGCGCGAACGGCTGCCTGCAGTGCGGCGGGACGGGCTACTCCGGGCGGGTCGCGCTGTACGAGTTGATGCCGGTGCACGGCCTCGGGCGCGTCCTGATCGACGGCTCGACCGACGAGATCTTCGAGGCGGCCGTCGCGGCCGGGATGCGCACGCTGCGCGAGGACGGCGTGCGGCTGTCGCTCGCAGGCGTGACGACGCTCGACGAGGTACGCCGGATCACCGGCGACCGTCGGCTCGTCTGACCACCAGCGCCGTCAGCGCGCAGAGCCCCGCGACGATCAGGAAGCCGATCCGGCCGTCTCCCGGGAGGGAGAACGTAAGGCCGAGGAGCGGCGTGCCGACGAGGATCGTGACGGCGGCGAGCATGTTCACGAGGCCCACGGCGGCTGCGGGCGCGTCGGGCCGCAGGTGCGCCGCGCCCGCGAAGGCCGGCGCGAACGGGATGCCTGCCGCGATGCCGATCGCGGCGGCGGCGGCGAACGCGAGCGGCAGCGGCTTCGCGATCGCGAGCACGGCGACGCCGGCGCCCGAGACGATGAAGCTCGCGCGCAGAATGCCTGTCCGGTCGATCCACCGGCCGCCGAGCGGCCGCGAGACGAGCCCGAGGAACAGAACAAGCGCGCCCGTCGGCCCGGCGACGTGCTCGGACACGCCGCCAGCGCGGTGCAGCAGCGTCACGACCCAGTTGCCGACGACGACCGACAGGCCGAACGACGCCGCGTGCATCGCTCCGAGCGGCAGCAGCCTGCGGTCGACGACGGTCAAGAGGTCGCGGACGGCCGGCGGCCGGTCGGGCTCCCGCGGCGCGAACGCGACGAGGACGAGTCCCGCAGCCGCGACGAGTGCGGCCGAGAGGAACGGAGCGCGCCACGATCCCCAGAGCGGCAGGAGAGCGAGCGCGAGCCCGCCACCCGCCATGCTCACGGCGCCGTACATCCCCTGCGCAACGGCCGAGCCGATCGTCGCTCGCACGTAGTCGCTGCCGCCGACGAACGCTCCCGCGGTGCCGATGCCGGCGACGACGCGCATGCCGATCGCGAACCACGCTTCGCGCCACCCGAGCGCCGCGGCCGACGCGACGGCGACGATCGCAAGCCCGGCGCCGCCGACGAGCCGCGCGCCGATGCGGTCGCAGAGACGGCCCATCGGAACCTGGAGCGCGGCGTGCGTGAGAAAGAGGCCGGTCGTGAAGAGGCCGACGACCGCGAGGCCGACGCCGTACTCGCGGGAGACGGTGTCGGCGAGCGCGCCGACGTTCGCGACGTTGAAGCCGGGCGTGAACGCCAGCGCGAATCCCCCTGCCGCCGCCCGAGCGCGCACCGCCGCGAATCTATACGCGGCGTCGGCGACGGTAGGCGCGCGTCTTCGCCCGGTTCCCGCAGATCTGCATCGAGCACCACGTCGCCGAACGGTTCGGCGAGTAGTCGTAGAAGGACCAGTTGCAGTTGCGGCACGCCTTCAGGCGGCCCCAGCTTCCGTCGAGCATGGCTCCGAGAACGACGGCAGCGACGGCGTCGAGCGCGTCGCCGTCCGCCTGCACGCGCAGCTCGCCGCTCTCCTCGAGCCGGAGGGACACGCGCGCGGCGGCGCCGTTCACGACCTCGACCGCGGCCCGGTCGAGCGGGAAGCCGTTGTTCGCGAGGACGAGCGTCCGCAGCGCCTCACGCAGCTCCCGTGCGCGCTCGAGCTGCGCACCCGCAAGCCCCTGCTCGGCGAGCCACTCCGGCAGCCACTCCGCCTCCCCGTGGACGTCGCAGCTGTTCAGGAGCAGCTGCACCCGGCGGAGCGGCTCGGGAGCGGCCTTCGGCAGGTCGTAGCGCGGCACGGTTGCCGCGATTCTACGACACCGGTAGAGTCTCCACACTGGTGTTGCTGCGGATCGTGTACCCGCTCCGGCTCGTCGCTGCGCGGCTGCGCGGCGGGGGGCGGCGCCTGCTCCTCGTCGCGCTCGGGATCGTGGCGGGCGCCGCCGTGCTCGCCGCCGTGCTCGCCGGCCGCCTCGTCATGCAGGACCGCGCGCTCGCGCAGGCAACGGCGCAGCTGCCCGCCGGCGACCGCGAGGTGCAGGTCGTCTGGAGCGGCGCCTCAGACAGCTTCGCCGGCCTCGACCGGGTCGTCCGGCCGAAGATCGGCACGCTGACGGGGCGGCAGCCGTCGGCCGCGATGCTCTTCCGCGAGGCGTCGATCCAGGGGTCGCTCGTCAACCTGCGCGCAGCGGACGACCTGAACCGCTGGGTGAAGCTCGTCTCCGGTCGGCTCCCGACCGTGTGCCGCCCGTCCCACTGCGAGGTGCTGCGCCTCGAGGGGAAGGGCCCGATCCCGTCGACGCGGTATCTCCACCTGATCGAGGTCGGGCGGGCCGCGCTCCGGCCGGATGCGCCGTTCGCACCGTTCGTGCTGCCGGCGCCGCCGACCGAGATGGTGGCGCGCGCCGTCCGCTACCACACGCCGGCTCCGTCGCCGGTCGTGATCGCGAACGGCGTCGAGGGCCTCTCCCACAACACGGAGCTCGAGACCTTCTATCGCTCGTATGCGTGGTTCGTGCCGATCGCCGCCGGTGACGTGCACCCGTGGTCGGTCGACGCGTTCGGGCGCACCGTCGCGCGCCTGACCGCGCAGATCGACGCGAGCTCGGACCAGTTCGCGGTGACGGCACCGACGGAGACGCTCGCGACGGCTGCGGGCTCCTCGCGCGCGGCGGCGAGGCGGCTGCTGCTCCTCGGAGGCGAGGGCGGCGCGCTCCTGCTCGCGTTCACGATCCTCGCGGCCGCCGCCCTGCGGCGCGACGCGAGCGACGCGCGACGGCGGTTGACGTGGTTCGGAGCACGGCGGTGGCAGGTCGAGCTGTTCACGTTCGCCGAGTCCGCCGCCGTCGCCGTCGCGGCGACGGTTACCGGCTGGGTCGCGGGCGGCGCGGTCGCCGCCTACGTCGCAGCGCGAGCGGGCACGCCGTCGTGGGACGTCGTCGCGCACGCCCTCCTCTCGAGAAGCGGCATCCTCGCGGCCGTGTGCGTCGCGGCCGCCGCCGCGCTGCTGCTCTATCTGACCGTTCGCGCGCCGGCGTTGCAGTTCGGCCGGCTCGCATTCACGCCGCTCGACGCGGCTGCAACCGGCGCGGTCGCCGTCGTGCTCGTCGGCTGGGCGCGGGGCTCCGTCGATGCGCAGCAGCTCTCCGGCGGCGGCGGGACGAGCGCGTTCCTGCTGCTCGTGCCCGCGCTGATCGTCTTCGCCGCCTCCGTCGTCGCGGCCCGGCTCCTTTCTCCCGCGTTGCGGGCGCTCGGTTGCGCGAGCCGGCGCGGGCCGATCGCGCTGCGCCTCGCGGCAGCGTCCCTCGCCCGCAGCCCGGGGCACGCGGCGATCGCGGCAACCTTCCTCGTCGCGAGCCTCGGGCTGGCGCTGTTCGCCGTCGTCTACCGCTCGACGCTCGAGCGCGGCCAGCGGGACGAGGCGGCGTACGCAGTTCCCGCGTCGTATGTCCTGAGCGAGGACCTGCTGCAGCTCATCCCGGTCCTCCACGGCAATCCACCGCCCGGCACACGGGTACTCCGCCTCTCCGGCAACGTGCCGTCGGCGGCGACGTTCACGTTCCTCGCGTTGCCCGCGCGCAGGATCGACGAGGTCGGCGGCTGGCGCCCCGACTTCGCCTCGCGGTCGCTTGGCAAGCTCGGAACCTCGATCGCCCCTGCCCGTGACACCTCGCTCCGCACGGTCGCGCTCCCCCGCGGCCGGCGCTTTACGCTCCCGGTGACGGCGCACACGGGCGACGACGTGATCGTCCGCGCGTTCTTCCGCTCGAGCCTCGGCGACTACATCGCCGTCTCGCTCGGGCACACCGACGGCCCGCGCCCCGTGACGCTGCGTGGCCGGATCCCGTTCCGGCACGCGACGCTCGACCGGCTCGAGCTGGACATCATGAACAACGGGCGCATCACCGCCAACGCCGGCGTCGGCATCCAGCCGAGCGCGAAGGGAACGATCGGCTTCGGCCGGCCCCGCGTCAACGGGCGGCCGGTAACGGATGCGTTCAAGAGCTGGACCGGCACCGGCGGCGTCGGCGGCACCCGTGCGCGGCTCGGCTATGTGCTCACGCCGGACCGAAACGGCGTCTTCCGTCCGATCGAGCCGACGGACGGCAGGCTGCTCCGGGTCCTCGCGACGCCGCGCGTCGCGGCCGAGGCCGGCCCGCACGGTGTCATCCCGCTGCAGGTCGAGGGCGAGCAGATCGCGGCCCGCGTCGTCGGAGTCGTACAGCGCTTCCCGTCGATCGTCGGCGATGCGGTCGTCGCCGACCGCGTGACCGCGTCCACCGCGCTCGACACGCGCTATCCGGGCCTCGGGACGACGAACGAGATCTGGGTGAACGGCGACACGGCACCGCGCGTTCCCTCCCTGAGCGTGCAGTCGCGCGCCGACACGCTCGCGCGCCTCCGCGCCGACCCGCTCGCGCGTGGCGCGCTGCTGACGCTCGCGGGGACCTCTGCGGTCGCGCTGCTGCTGGCGCTCGTCGGGCTCGTGCTCGCCGTGGTCGGCGACGTGCGCGACGACCGCGGGGAGCTCTTCGACCTGGAGGCGCAGGGCGCCGCACCGCGGACGATTCGCGCGCACCTGCGGCTGCGCGCGCTGCTCGTCGCCGCTTTCGGGATCGCCGGCGGGCTCGCACTGGGAGCGATCCTCTCGGCGCTCGTGATCTCTCTCGTCTCGGTGACCGCGAGCGCCGCCGAGCCCGAGCCGCCGCTGCGCCTCTCGTTCGACGTGCCGCTGCTCGCCGCCTCGGCCGCCGTCTACGTCGCGCTCGCCGCGCTGCTCGTCGCCGCCGCGACAACGGTGCGCGGCCGCGCACCCGAACGCGCCGCGGAGACGGTGGTATGAGCGCGATCGAGCTGAAGGACGTCTTCCGCGTCCATTCGACGCCGGAGGGCGACGCGGCGGCGCTGCAGGGGCTGTCGCTCCGCGTCGACGACGGCGAGGTCGTGACCGTGCTCGGCCCGAGCGGCTCGGGCAAGTCGACGCTCCTGCGCCTGCTCGCCGGGCTCGACCGGCCGTCGGCCGGCGTCGTCCGCGTGTACGGCGAGGACGTCGCGAAGCTCGGCTCGCGCAGCCTCGCCCGCTACCGCTCGTCGCTGCTCGGCTACGCCGACCAGCACTACGCGCGCGCGCTCGCACCCGAGCTCTCGGCTCGCGAGCTCGTGGCCGTGCAGCTCGGACTGCGCGGAGCCTCCCGGGCGGGGCGCTTCCGGAGGGCGGACGAGCTGCTCGAACGCGTCGGCCTCGGCTCCAAGGGCGACCGCCGCCCCACGCAGCTCTCCGGCGGCGAGCAGCAGCGCGTCGCGCTCTGCGCGGCACTCGCACACCGGCCGAAGCTCTTCCTTGCCGACGAGCCGACGGGCGAGCTCGACGCCGCGACCGCCGACCAGGTCTACGACATGCTCGCCGAGCTCGTGCGCGAGCATCGCTGCACGACGGTGATCGTCAGCCACGACCCGGAGTCGGCGCGGATCGCCGACCGCATCGTGCGCATTCGTGACGGCCGCGTGTCGGAGGAGTGGTCGCGCGACGACGCGGGCGGCGAGACGATCGTCGTCGGCCGCGGCGGCTGGCTGCGCCTTCCCGAGGAGCTCCTCCTGCGCGCCGGCATCGGCGCGAAGGCGACCGCGCGCTTCGACGACGGCTCCGTCGTCGTGACGGGCGTGGGCGCTGCCGAAGCACCCGAACCCGGTTCGCGCAGCGAGCCGGGTTCGAGCGGCCCGAGCCGCGTCGTCGCGCGTGCGCAGGATCTCTCCCACCACTACGGTGAGACGGAGGTGCTGCGCGGGCTCGACCTGGAGCTGCACGGCGGGCGCCTGCACGCGATCACGGGCAAGTCCGGCTCCGGCAAGACGACGCTCCTGCATCTCCTGGCCGGGCTCGAGCTGCCGGCGGCCGGCTCGATCAGCGTCGAAGGGACCGAGCTGACCTCGCTCGACCGGGCAGGCCGAGCCGCGCTGCGCCGCGCGAAGATCGCGTACGTCGGCCAGCAGGCGGGCCTCGTCCCGCACCTGTCGGCGCTCGAGAACGTCGAGCTCGCCCTCGCCCTCCGCGGGCTCGACGGCGACGGCTTCGCCGCGCACGCCGCGCTCGAAGCGGTCGGCCTCGGCGAACGTGCGACGCAGCGCGTCGCTCGGCTCTCCCAGGGCGAGCGGGCGCGTGTCGCGATCGCGCGCGCCGTCGTCTCGAAGCCGGCGATCCTGCTCGCGGACGAACCGACTTCCCGCCTCGACGGCGCAAACGCGATCTCGATCGCGATCCTGCTTTCGCGGCTCGCCCGCGAGACCGGCGCGGCAGTGGCCTGCGCGACCCACGACCCGCTGGTGATCGAGCAGGCTGACACAAGGATTCCGCTGCCCTAGTCCCCCGTCCGGGGGAGTGCCGGGTACCCATCGCGGCCGATGCTCCTTGTGCCGTGGCGTCTCTCGACTTGCGTCAATCGACGATCTTCTCGCGCCTGCGAGGTCTGCTCGAGGTGACCCGGCTCGTGCGGATGGGCGAGGAGCTGAACGCACTGCTGGCCTCGGTCGCACGCACGGCATCGGACTCGCTCGCCTTCAGAACGGTTGTCATCAACCTCTATCGCCGCGAATGGAACGACTTCATCGTCACCACCGTCTACGGCAGCGAGGAGGCGCGCGAGCAGCTCCTCGGGCAGGTGCGCCAGGTGCCCGACTGGGAGCCGCTGCTCGACCAGCGCTTCCTGCAGCGGGGCGCCTACCTCGTTCCCTACGGCGAGTTCGACTGGGAGACGCTCGACGGCGAGACGTTCACGCCGGACATCTCCGTCAGCGACGACCCGAACGCGTGGCACCCCGAGGACGCGCTCTTTGCGCCGATGCGCGGGAGCGACGGTCAGTTGCTCGGCATCCTCTCGGTCGACGAGCCGATCTCCGGCCGCAAGCCGAGCGGCGACGAGATCGACGTGCTCGTCGCCGTCTCCGAGCATGCGGCGCTCGCGGTGGAAGCGGCCCAGGAGGCGGCACGCGCGAAGGCCAACCGCGACGCCCTCGAGCGGCTGCTCGAGGTCTCGACGCGCCTGAACGAATCGGCCGACGCGGCCTCGCTGCTGGAGCAGGTGTGCGCGGCGATCTCGGACGCACTCGGATTCGAGAAGGTCGCCGTCCAGCTCCTGAACGACGACGGCTACCACCGCACCGTCGCCTCGGTCGGCTTCGGTGAAGGCGAGAACACCGGCAGTTCGCTCGTCGCCGACGAGCTCGAGCGGATCCTCCAGCCTGAATTCGACGTCGCCGGCTGCTTCCTCATCCCGCACGACGCGGCGCGGGGGCTGCTGCCCGATCGTCCGGTCGGCTACCTCTCCGCGCGCGACGGCCGCGGCCCGCATGCGTGGCAGAACCACTGGCTCTTCGTGCCGCTGCAGGATCGCCGCGGGCGCCGGATCGGCTACATCTGGGCCGACGACCCGCTCGACCGGCTGCGCCCCGAGCCCGAGCGCCTGCAGATCCTGCGGGCCTTCGCGAACCAGGCGACGACCGCCCTCGAGCAGGCCGCGCAGTTCGAGGAGATCCAGAACGCCTACCAGTACCACCGCGCGCTGATCGACGCGTCGCCGGTCGCAATCATCGACTTCGATCTCGAAGGCCGCGTGCGCTCGTGGAACAGGGGCGCAGCCGAGATCTTCGGCTGGACGGAGGAGGAGGCCACAGGCCGGATCAGCCCGATCGTGCCGCCGGAGGATCTCCGCTTCTTCCTCGACAACATCACCCGGATCGCGCGCGGCGACGTCATGCGCGACCTCGACCTCCGCCGCCTGCACCGCGACGGCACGATGATCGACGTCAGCACGTCCGCGGCTCCCGTCCGTGATTCGCACGGAACCGTCACCGGCGTCATCTCGACGATGATCGACGTGACGGCACGGAAGCGCTCCGAGCGCGCGCTCGCCGCGAGCCAGGGTCGCAAGGACGCCGTGCTGCGCGCATCGCTCGACTGTGTCGTGATCGTGGGCGACGACGGCCTCGTCACCGAGGTGAACCCGGCCGCGGAGGAGACGTTCGGGTGGACCCGGGCGGACGCGATCGGGAAGCCGTTCCTCGAGCTCGCCGTGTCGCAGGAGCACCGTGCCGATCTTGGCGAGGTGCTCGCGTCGAGCGACAGTCCGCTGCTCGGCGAGCGCTTCGAGATCAACGCACAGCGCTCCGACCACCGCTCGTTCCCGGCCGAGATCGCGATCACGCGCGTCGACGTGCCCGGGCCGCTCCTCTTCGCCGTGTCGCTGCGCGACGTCACGAAGCGGCGCGAGCACGAGGAGCGCCTGCGCGATACGGAGGCGAAGTACCGCACCCTCGTCGAGCAGCTTCCCCTCGCGACGTACATCAACTCGACGGGGATGCCCGTCAAGACGACGTACATCAGCCCGCAGGTCGAGGCGATGCTCGGCTTCCCGGTCTCCGACTGGCTGCAGCCAGACTTCCTCCTCGACCGCCTCCATCCCGACGATCACGATCGCGTCCTGGCCGAGGTCGAGCGCACGCACCTGACCGGCGAGGACTTCCATATGGAGTACCGCCTGTTCGCCGCCGACGGGCGGATCGTGTGGGTTCTCGACGAGACGATCGCGGTGCGCGACGAGGAGTATCGCCCGCTGCTGCTCCAGGGTTTCCTCGTCGACATCACCGAGCGCGTCGAGCGCGAAGGCGCGCTGCGCCAGAGCGAGGAGCTGAATCGCTTCGTCGCCGAGAGCTCGCACGAGCTGATCGCGGTGCTCGAGCTGGACGGCTCCGTCGACTACATCTCGCCGTCGGTGAAGCCGCTGCTCGGCTACGCGCCGGAGGAGCTCGTCGGCCGGATCTGGGGCGACGTCGTCCATCCCGATGACCTCGAAGCCGCCGGCACGTACTTCGGCGGCTGCATGAGCGGGCTCAACCTGCCGACGCCACGCACGCGGACACGCCACAAGGACGGCACCTGGGTGCCGCTCGAGGGCTCCGTCTCGGTGCTCCGGGACGCACAGGGGACGCCGACGCACTTCGTCGCGGTCTGCCGCCCGGCGCACCGCGCTGCGTTGCAGCCTGCAGCGGCCTGAGAGCTTCTAAGAACTCAGCACCGCGTGGCGCTCGCGCCAGGTCGACCAGCCGCCTTCGAAGGAGCGCACCTCCCCGTCCCGCACCTCGAGGATCCGGTCGGCGATGCGATCGAGGAAGTAGCGGTCGTGCGAGACGAAGATCGCGGTTCCCTGGAAATCCTCGAGCGCCGACTCGAGCATCTCGACCGATTCGATGTCGAGGTGGTTTGTCGGCTCGTCCAGCAGCAGGCAGTTCGCTCCTTCGAGCATCAGCAGGAGTAGCTGCAGCCTCGTCCACTCGCCGCCCGACAAGGTCTCGAGCGGCCGCCGCACCTGCTCGTAGGAGAAGAGGAACTTCATCAGCCGCGACACCGCTTCGCCCTCCGAGATCGGAGCGGCGCGTCGCACGAGCTCGAGCGGCGTTGCGCGCGGGTCGGGCGGGCGCCGGTCCTGCGCGAGCCGGCCAAAGTGGATCGACGGGCCGGCCTTCCGCTCGCCTTCGTCCGGCTCGAGCTCGCCGGCGAGCAGACGGAGGAGCACCGACTTGCCCGCACCGTTCTCGCCGACGACGCCGACGCGCTCGCCGCGCAGCACCGTCAGATCGACGCCGGCGAAGATCGGCTGCGCGCCGAGCTCGACGCCGACTTCTACGAGCTCGACGACGCGCTCGCCGCCGCGTGCGTGCGGGCGCAACTCGAGCGCGATCTTTCGCCGCTCGAGGACGGGCCTGTCGACCTTCTCCATGCGGTCGATCTGCCGCTGCTTGTTGCGCGCCTGCTTGATGTGCCGCTCGTCGACGACGCGCCGCGCCCAGTCCTCGAAGCGGCGGATCGCCTCCTCGAGGCGCGCGATCTCCTTCTGCTGCGTGACGTACAGCTGCTGCTGCCGCTGCAGCTCGAGCTCGCGCGCGATCGTGTACGCGGAGTAGTTGCCGCGCCACATGCGGATGCGGCCGCCGATCAGCTCCGCGATCTCGCCGACCGTCTCGTCGAGCAGGTAGCGGTCGTGTGAGACCGCGACGACCGCGCCGTCGAACGACCGCATCAACCCCTCGAGACGCTCGCGCGCCTCCACGTCCAGATGCGCCTCCGGCTCGTCGAGGAGCAGCACGTCCGGGTCGCGGAGGAGACACGCGGCGAGGCCTACGAGCTTGCGCTGGCCGCCCGAGAGCAGGCGTGTCGGCTTTGCGAGATCGTCGTCGGCGAGACCGACGTCGATGAGGAGCGCACGCGCGCGCGACTCGAAGCCCGGCCCGCCCGCAACGGTGAAGCGTTGCAGGGCGTCCTCCTGGCGACGGAGCAGGCGCGCCATCCTGTCGAGATCGCCGCCGCTTTCTCCGATCCCGGCTTCGATCGCCGCGAGCTCGCGCTCGAGCTCGTCGAGGTCCGGCCGCGCGTCACGCAACGTCGCCGCAGCCGGACGCTCGTCGCCCTCGAGCTGCTGCGGCAGGTAGGCGAGCACGAGCCCGCGGCGCTGCGTCAGGTCGCCTGCGTCGGCGGTCTCCTCGCCCGCGAGGATGCGCAGGAGCGTCGACTTGCCGCCGCCGTTCGGACCGATCACGCCCATGCGGACACCGGCCTCGACGTCGAAGTCGAGCCCGTCGAGGATCAGGCGCGAGCCGAAGCTCTTGCCGATCCCGCGCGCGGAAAGGAGCGCCATGGCGCGCTCACGGTAACCGGAACGCCAGCTCCCCCAGCCGGCGGTAGCCGGCGATCGACGGATGGTCGCCGTCCTCGTTGCACCACTCCGCCTTGATCCGCCCCGGCCGCTCCGGATCCTCCAGCGTTTCGTGGAACGGTAGGAGCGGCACGCCGAGCGCGGCGATGCGTCCGTTCAGCTCGCGGATCGGCGCCTCCTGCTCGGGCCAGCCGTTGTTCCATGGGAGCACGTCGCAGACCGCGACGGGCAGGCCGAGCCCGAGGCCGCGCTCGACGAGCGCCTGGAGCCGCGCCGCGGCGTCCTCGACCGGGCGGCCCTGCGCGATGTCGTTGATCCCGCCCTGGACGATCAGCACGTCCGCGCCGGCGACCGCCTCGTCGAAACGCGCGGCGATCTCGTCCGTCCGCTCGCCCCAGATCCCGTGGTTGCGAAACTCGAGCTCCGGATGCAGCAGCGCGGCCCAGTGCTCCCACTGCCCGGCCGGGTCACCCGCCTGCCGGCGCGCGTCCCAGTAGGGAGAACCTTCGGTGATCGAATCGCCCAGGCACGCAACGACGGTCATGACGACCTTGTAACAGACTGTTACTTGAACGGATCCGGCCGCAAAGCGCCGAGCAAAGCCGAAGGCAACGCTTGTAACAGTCTGTTACTTGCCCGCCGCGGGTGACGGCTCAGAAGAAGAACTGGCGCCAGGCAGTCCACCAGTCCGTCGCGCGGGAGGCGATCTGGCGCGGCTCGGTGATCTCGACGCCC
>JAICTB010000054.1 GCA_025936595.1 Thermoleophilia bacterium
CGCTCACCGACGAGCAGTCGAAGTACCTCGCCTCGTGGGACGAGGGCACCTGAGCGGCGTTGCTCGAGCCTGAGCGAATCCTGCGGCTCGAGGGGGACGCTGTCGTCTTCCTCGACCAGCGCAGGCTCCCGCTCGAAGAGATCGAGGTCCGCTGCCGGGACGCGGGCGAGGTCGCGGTGGCCATCAGGACGATGGTCGTCCGCGGCGCGCCCGCGATCGGCGTCGCGGCGGCCTACGGCATCGCCCTCGCAGCTTCCCGCGGCGACGACCTGGCGGCGGCCGACACCGTGCTGCGCGCGTCGCGGCCGACCGCGGTCAACCTCGCCTGGGCGCTCGACGAGATGCGCGAGGATCCGTCGACCGAGCATGCGCGGCGGATCCACGCCGACGAGGTCGACCGCTGCCGCCGCATGGCGGCGCATGCGGCAGAGCTCCTGTCGCCAGGCACGCGCGCGCTCACGCACTGCAACGCGGGCGGGCTCGCGACCGGAGGCTACGGCAGTGCGGTCGGCGCCTTGCTCACCGCGTGGGAGCGGGGATTGCTCCAGCACGTCTGGGTGGACGAGACGCGGCCTCTCCTCCAGGGCGCCCGTCTGACCGCGTGGGAGCTCGAGACGGCGGCGATCCCGCACGCCGTGATCGCCGACTCGGCCGCCGGCTCGCTGATGGCCGCCGGTGAGGTGGACTGCGTGATCACCGGCGCGGACCGCATCGCCGCGAACGGCGACACCGCGAACAAGATCGGCACCTACTCGCTCGCCGTGCTCGCGCACCATCACGCCGTTCCGCTCTACATCATCGCGCCGACGACGACGGTCGACCTCGGGACGCCGAGCGGCGACGCGATCCCGATCGAGGAGCGCGACCCCGCCGAGATCACGAGCCGGTTCGCGGCGCGTAACCCTGCGTTCGACGTTACACCAGCAGGCCTGATCGCGGCGATCGTGACCGAAGAGCGGGTTCACCGTGCTCCGTTCTCTGCGACGCTCGCCGGCGCGGTCACGGCATGAAGGCACTCGTGCTTGCCGCCGGGTACGCCACGCGTCTCCGTCCGCTGACCGACACCTGGGCGAAGGAGCTGCTCCCGGTCGGCGGGCGCCCGATCATCGATCGCATCGTCGAGGGTCTCGGCGCCGTGCCGGAGATCGACGAGGTGCACGTGGTCACGAACGCGCAGAAGGCGCCTGGGTTCCACCAGTGGGCGCGCGGCCGCGACGTGAGGATCCACGACGACGGGACGACGTCGAACGACGACAAGCTCGGCGCGATCGGGGACATGCAGTTCGTCATCGAGCGTGCACAGATGGACGACGACCTGCTCGTGATCGCTGGCGACAACCTCTTCGAGTTCCGGCTTGCCGACTTCGTCGCGTTCTGGCGTAGCCACGGTGTGGCAAGCGCGGTCGCCGTCCGCGACGTCGGATCGCTCGAGCTCGCCTCGCGCTACGGCGTCGTCGACCTCGCACCCGACGGCCGTATCCGGTCGTTCGTCGAGAAGCCGGCCGACCCGCAGTCGAGCCTGGCGGCGACCGCGACCTATGCGTACCACCGCGATCACGTGCGCCTCGTCCGCCCGTATCTGGAGGCCGAGCACGGCTCCGACGAGCCGGGGCGCTTCCTCGGGTGGCTCCAGCGCCATGAGCCGGTCTACGGCTGGGTGTTTCACGAGAGCTGGCACGACATCGGGAACTACGAGCAGCTGCTCGAGGCGGACAACGAGCTGCGGGTCGCGGCCGGGCTACCACCTCGCTCGGTCTACTCGCCCGACTGAGACGGTCGCGGCCGTGAAGTTGCACTTTTGTTGCAGCTTCGGCACTGACACGGCACACGATCCGCCCTAGCGTGGGCGGCGTGGCTCGTCGACCTTCTGCTCCCACGCAAATGCGTCAACTGTGGCGCCGCTGCAGACACACTCTGCGGCCGTTGCCTGCGCGAGCTGCGTCCGCTCGGTGGGTCGCGCTGCTCGAGGTGTGGAGCGCCGACTGCCTGGAGCGTCGAGCGCTGCCGGGAGTGCGCCGGCCGCCGGCTCGCGTTTCTGCGCGCCCGGGCGGCGGTCGCCTACGACGGCCCGGCCCGTCCGCTCGTGCGGGCGTGGAAGGAGCGCGGCCTCCGCCCGGTCGCGATCCTCGCCGCAGAGCTCGTCGTCGCCCACGTCGAGCGGCCGGCGGCAGACGTCATCGCGTATATCCCCGCTGACCCGGTCCGCCAGCTTGGTCGCGGGCACCATCCGGCCGAGCGGCTCGCGCACGAGCTCGGCGTGCGCTGGGAGCTCGACCAGGCGGTGCTCCTGCGGCGTACCCGTGCTGTGCCGCGGCAGACGGGACTGCCACGTGCCGACCGCGCGCGCAACGTTCGGAACGCCTTCGCGGCGACGTCGCCGGTGCCGGGGCGCGTGGTGCTCGTCGACGACGTCTACACGACGGGCGCGACCGCCGACGCGGCAGCACGCGCGCTGCGATCCGCAGGCGCCGAGGACGTACAGGTCGTGACCTTCGCACGCGCGGTCCGGTAGGGGCGGTGGGCCGGCGCCGTCCGCTAGGCTCGGTGGCAAGAGTCGACCACCACCCGAAGGAGGCGCTGATGAGGCTTCAGGTGAAGGGCAAGAACGTGGAGGTCAGCCCGTCGATTCGCGACTACGCCGAGCGGAAGCTCGCGCGCCTCTCGAAGCAGCTCGCCGAGCAGACCCAGGTCGAGGTCGAGCTCTCCGAGCAGCGAAATCCTTCGATCGCCGCCTGTCATGTCGCCGAGGGAACGATCTTCACCAAGGGCCCGACCCTGCGCGCGCGCGAAGCCTCGCCGGACATGAAGGCATCGATCGACGAGCTGGCCGTGAAGCTCGAGCGTCAGGTGAAGCGCTACCGGGAGATGCGGAACGTCGAGCCGCGCCGCCACGCGCAGCACCGTATGGGCGCCGGCCCCGGCCCCGCCTAGCTTGGCGCTGTTCCGGCGGCGCCGGCCGCTGCACCACGAGCTCGCGCAGGCGGCGAACATGCCGCTCGGCTTCGGCGCGGCCACGCCACCGGGGCCCGCGGCGGCTCTGCCCGGCTGGGACGGCGAGCAGCGCGGCGAGCCGGGGGTGCACGGCGTGCCGCGGTCGCGGCGCTGGGACGCCGTCGTGACCGCGACGGCGCCGGGCCTGCGCGGCGACCTGATCCACTTCGTCGCGCTCGCGGACGGCACGGTTGTGGTCGAGGAGGACGAGCCCGAGGGCGCGCTCACGCCGCTCGCGGACGCGGTCGAGGGGGCCGTGCCGCCGCCCTACCGGGCGGAGGCGGTGCGGCGTGGACCGGAGACGTGGGCGGTGGGTGCATCGCGTATCCAGGTCGCCGACATCGCGGGTCTCGCCGGCGACGAGGCCGAGCTCGTCGTCACACGCGACGGCCACGTCCTGCGCGTGGACGGCCGTACGACGCTCGGTCGCGCCCAGGGCCTGGAACGGGCCGGGGAGGCCGTCGGTGCGGAGTACGTGGTGCGCGCGAGACGGCTGGACGGCGAGCTCTGGGAGGTCGAGGCGACACCGATTTAGACCGGTACCCTGTCGCGACATGACCTCGGCGATCGGATCTTTCGAGAAGGCGCTGCGCTTCGGCGAGGGCCGCCGCATGAAGCGGCTCGCGGAGCAGGCGGCGTACATCGCGACGCTCGAGCCCGAGTTCCAGAAGCTCTCCGACGACGAGCTGCGCGGGAAGACGGTCGAGTTCCGGCAGCGGCTCGAGAACGGCGAGGAGCTCGAGGCACTTCTCTTCGAGGCGTTCGCCGCCGCGCGCGAGGCGCGCCTCCGGGAATCGGGGCAGCGCATCTTCGACGTCCAGATGATGGGCGGCATCGTCCTCCACGAGGGGGATATCGCCGAGATGAAGACCGGTGAAGGAAAGACGTTCGTCGCGAGCCTGCCGCTCTATCTGAACGCGCTCCCGGGCACAGGCGTTCACCTCGTCACGGTCAACGACTACCTCGCCCAGCGCGACGCCGAATGGAACCGCGGGGTCTTCGAGCGGCTCGGCGTCACCGTCGCGGCGATCGAGAACAACATGTCGTTCGAGGACCGCAAGGCCGCGTACGGCTCCGACATCACGTACGGCACGAACTCGGAGTTCGGCTTCGACTACCTCCGCGACAACATGTCGATCAGCCTCGAAGGTGTCGTGCAGCGCGGCCACGCGTACGCGATCGTGGACGAGGTCGACTCGATCCTCATCGACGAGGCCCGCACGCCGCTGATCATCTCGGGCGAGCCGACGACCGCCGCAAAGACCTATCAGGACTTCGCGCGGATCGTGAAGCTGCTCGAGGGCGTGCAGAGCAAGGGGACGAAGCTCGACGACGAGCAGCTCGCGCAGCAGTACGACTTCCTGTTCGACGAGAAGCACAAGACGGTCGCTCCGACGGAGTCGGGGATCGAGAAGGTGGAGCGCGCCGCGAAGGTCGAGAACCTCTACAGCCCCGGCAACGTCCACCTCGTCAACCACCTGATCCAGGCGCTGAAAGCGCAAGCGCTCTACAAGCGCGACGTCGACTACGTCATCCAGGACGGCGAGGTGAAGATCGTCGACGAGTTCACCGGCCGCATCATGGAGGGCCGCCGCTGGAGCGAGGGACTGCACCAGGCGGTCGAGGCGAAGGAGGGCGTCGCGATCCAGGAGGAGCACCAGACGCTCGCGACGATCACGCTGCAGAACTACTTCCGTCTCTACGAGAAGCTCGGCGGCATGACCGGCACGGCGAAGACCGAAGAGAAGGAGTTCGTCGAGATCTACGGCCTGAACGTGGTCGAGATCCCCACGAATGTGCCGGTCGAGCGCCTCGACAAGAACGATCTGATCTTCAAGTCGGTCGAGGCGAAGTTCGCCGCGGTCGTGAACGACGTGAAGGAGCGCTCCCAGAAGGGGCAGCCGGTGCTCGTCGGCACGATCGCCGTCGAGACGTCCGAGTACCTGAGCGAGTTGCTGAAGCGGCAGGGCGTGCAGCACACGGTGCTGAACGCGAAGGAGCATGCGCGCGAGGCGGAGATCATCAAGGACGCCGGTCGCAGCGGTGCAGTGACGATCGCGACGAACATGGCCGGCCGCGGCGTCGACATCAAGATCGACGACGCCGTGCGAGAGGTCGGCGGTCTCTACGTGCTCGGCACCGAGCGCCATGAGGCGCGCCGCATCGACAACCAGCTGCGCGGCCGTTCCGGTCGCCAGGGCGATCCTGGGGAGACGCGCTTCTATCTCTCCGGCCAGGACGACCTCGTGCGGCTGTTCGCAGGCGATCGCATCAAGAACATCATGGAGCGCTTCAAGCTGCCGGACGACCAGCCGATGGAGGCGAAGATCCTCTCCCGCCAGATCGAGAACGCGCAGCGAAAGGTCGAGGAGCAGAACTTCGTCGCCCGGAAGAACGTGCTCAAGTACGACGACGTGATGAACGTGCAGCGCCAGGTGATCTACGAGCAGCGAAACCGCGTGCTGCACGGCGAGGATCTCGGCGACGACATCCGGGCGCAATGGCTGCCGGAGGTGCTCTCCGACGTGGTCTCCGATTACACGGCGTCCGAGGCGACCGACGACTGGGAGCTCGGCGACCTCGTCGGCGCGATGGACGCGATCTACGGGACCGGCGTCACCGCAGCCGAGCTGAAGGGCCTCGACCGCGAGGCCATCCTGCAGGAGTTCCTGGACGACGCGCTCGACGCCTACACCGAGCGCGAGAAGGAGATCGAGCAGCTCCAGGAAGGGCTGATGCGCGATCTCGAGCGCTTCATCGTCCTGCAGACGGTCGACGTTCGCTGGCGCGAGCACCTCGAGAACATGGATTACATGCGCGAGGGGATCGGCCTACGCGGGCTCGCGCAGAAGGATCCGCTCGTCGAGTACCGCAACGAGGGGCACGTCATGTTCCTGGAGCTGAACCGCGTGATCCGCGAAGAGGTCGTGACGCTCCTCTTCCACGCGGAGGTGACGGCGAACGACGTCGGCGAGCAGCTCCAGCAAAGCCCGAACGGCGGCAACGGCAGCATGAGCTACGAGCACGAGTCGCTCGCGGGCGCCGACGCGATCCTCGCCGCCGGCGGCACGTCCACCTACGCCGGCGCGGCGAGCGCGGCCGGCGGCGCGGTCGCAACACCCGTCGCACCGAAGCCGAAGGTGAACTCCGAGCTCGAGAACGTCGGCCGGAACGACCCGTGCCCCTGCGGCTCCGGCAAGAAGTACAAGAAGTGCCACGGCGCTTAGCGATCCCCGAGCCGCCACTCGCCGACGACCTGATCCGCCTCGCGCCGATGGCGCAGAGCGACCACGCCGAGCTCCTTCCGATCGTCGGCGATCCCGCGGTCGAGCGCTTCACGCTGCTCCCGAGCCGGGCGGACGCCGGGTTCGTCGAGAGCTGGATCGCGCACTACGAGCGCGGCTGGGAGGAGGGGACGCGCGCGGGCTTCGTCGCCCGCGACGTCGCCGGCGGAGCGCTGCTCGCCTTTGCGGCGATCGTGCACCTCGACCTCGGCGCGCAGGAGGGCGAGCTCGGCTACCTCGTCCTCCCGGCGGCACGCGGCCGCGGCGTCGCCGGGCGCGCCGTCGGGCTCCTCACGCGCTGGGGCTTCGACGAGCTGGGGCTCGAGCGGCTCGAGCTGCGAATCGATACCGCGAACACCGCGTCGGTGCGCGTCGCCGAGAGCAGCGGCTACCGCCTCGACGGCGTGCTTCGGAACGCGCACTTCAAAGAGGGTCTCCGGTCCGACACCGGCATCTGGTCACGCCTCCGCATCGACTGAGGATCGCTTAGGCTCCCCCGGGTGAGCGTGGCCGAACGACGGCTCCTCGCCCGCGAGGCGACGGTCTCCGCGGCGGTTGCCGCGTCGCTCGCCGCACTCCTCCTCTGGCTCGGCCCACCAGGCGTCGACCTCGCGGCGCACGCCTACCAGCGCACGTTCCTGCTCGAGCACGGTTTCGCCGTCTGGAACAACTTCTGGTACGCGGGGCGCTACTCGTTCGTCACGTACAGCTTCATCTACTACCCGCTGGCGTTGCTCCTCGGCATCAAGGCCCTGGCCGTCGCTACGATCGGGGCCGCCGCACTCGCGTTCACGCTCGTCGTCTGGCAGGAGTGGGGGCGCGCGACGCGGTTCTCGAGTCGCATGTTCGCGGTGCTCTGGGCGGGCATCGTGCTTTCCGCGGCGTTTCCGTTCGCGCTGGGCGCGGCCCTGGCGCTGCTCGCCGTCAGCGCGCTGCAGCGCGGGCGGCGGCGGCTGTTCGCCGGGCTCGTCTTCCTGACGCTGCTCGCGAGCCCGCTCGCGTTTCTGCTGCTCGCCCTCGTGCTCGCGGGCGGCACGCTCGAGAAGCGCCCGCGGCGCGCGACCGTGCTCGTGATCGTCGGAGCGACTGCGTTCGAGCTCGCGCTGCGCCGGCTCTTTCCGGGCGAAGGACGCTTCCCGTTCTCGTTCGCCGATTTCGTGCCCGGCGCCGTGTTCGCGGTCCTCGGGATCGCGATCACGGTGCGCGTGCCGCGCGCGCGGAGGCTGCTCGGGATGTTCTCGGTGTTCCTCGCGGCGATCCTGCTTGCGTTCGCGATCCCGAGCGACCTCGGGTCGAACGTCGAGCGCCTCAAGTTCGCGGCGATCCCGATCGCGCTTCTCGCGGTCGCCCTCGCGCCGCGGCGGATCCTTCTCGCGATCCCGCTTGTCGCCGTCGCGGGGTTCTGGAACATCTCCGCGCTCGCGCACACGGCACAGCGCGCCGGACACGACCCCGCGCATTCGGCTCTCTACTGGGCGCCCGCGATCGGCTACCTGCGCGCGCACCTGAGCCCGTCGTACCGGGTCGAGGCGGTCGACACGGCGGAGCACTGGGCTGCGGCGTACCTCCCGGACGCGGGTATCCCGATCGTCCGCGGCTGGTACCGCCAGAGCGATTTCCCGCAGAACGAGCTGCTCTACGACCGCGGCCTGCAGGCGACGGCATACGAGGCGTGGCTGCGTGCGCAGGGCGTGCGCTACGTCGTGCTCTCCGATGCGCCGACCGACTACAGCGCGCGCGCGGAGGCGGTGCTCGTCCGCTCGGGAACGACGTCGCTCGTACGCGTCTTTCGGTCGGCGCACGTGAGCGTGTACGAGCTGCCGAACGCAATGCCGATCGTCACGGGCGCGGGAGACGCGAGCGTGCTGTGGATGTGGCCGACGCGCATCGTCGCGCAGCTCGACGCGCCCGGCCGCTACCGCGTGAAGGTGCGCTGGTCGCCGTACTGGCACACCTCCGAGGGGTGCCTGTGGCGCGGGCCCGACGGGACGCTGCGCCTGCTCGCGCGCCACGCGGGGCTCGTCGACCTGCGTATCTCGGTCGGCGTCGAGCGGGGTCTCGAAACGCTCACCGGGCTCGCTCCCCGCCGTGTGTGCTCGCGCTGACGGGTACCATCGCCGCCGTGACAGAAGACGGCAAATCACTCACGGAACAGCTCTCAGAGCTCGGGGCCCAGCTCGACTGGGTCCGTGAGTACCTTTGACCCGGCTTCGCTCGAGCAGCAGCTCGTAGAGCTGGAACAGGAGATGAGCGCGCCGGGCTTCTGGGACGACCAGGCTCGTGCCGCGAAGGTCTCGTCGGACCACGCCCGCGCTTCGCGACGGCTGGAGGGCTACCGGCAGCTGACGCAGGACTTCGACGATGCGCGCCAGCTCGCCGAGCTGGACGGCGGCGAGATGGACGAGGAGATCGCGCGCGCGCTCGTTCCGCTACGCGCCGAGTTCGAGCGGCTCCAGGAGGCGGCGCTCTTCAACGGCGAGTACGACACGGGTGATGCCGTCGTCACGCTCCAGTCCGGCACGGGTGGCACAGACGCGCAGGACTGGGCCGAGATGATGCTGCGGATGTACGAGCGTTGGGGCGCGAACCGGGGCTTCAGGGTCGACCTGCTCGAGGCGAGCCCCGGCGAGGAAGCCGGCCTGAAGTCCGCCACGTTCACCGTCGGGGGCGAGAACGCCTACGGCATCCTGAAGGCCGAGCGGGGCAAGCACCGCCTCGTGCGCCAGAGCCCGTTCGACCAGGCGCACCGCCGGCACACGGCTTTCTCGACGGTGATCGTCGCGCCGCTCCTCGCCGCGGACGCAGACGTGGAGATCGACGAGAGCGACCTCAAGATCGACACCTACCGTGCCCAGGGCGCGGGCGGACAGCACGTCAACAAGACCGACAGTGCCGTCCGGATCACCCATCTCCCGAGCGGCATCGTCGTCCAGTGCCAGAACGAGCGCTCGCAGTCGGCCAACAAGCAGACCGCGATGCGCGTCCTCAAGGCCCGCCTGATCGAGAAGGCAGAAGAGGAGAGAGAGGCGCTGCTGGCGAAGGAACGGGGCGGATCGGCCGACACGGGGTTCGGCGGCGAGTCCATCCGGTCGTACGTCCTCCATCCGTACCAGCTCGTGAAAGACAGTCGCACAGGCTACGAAATGGGAAATGCCCAGGCCGTCCTCGACGGCGAGCTCGATCCGTTCATCCGCGAGTACCTGCTCGCCCGTGCAGCGGGAAGGATCGTCTAGACGGTGGGTTACACTTGAGCGCACAGAGATGGTCCCCGGCGCCGTAGGCGGCGTCTCGAGCATGACCGTGCAGGAACCCGAGCTGACAGACACCCAAGCGACGGCCGTCGTCGACGACCCGTTCGAGGCACCGCGCCCCGGCGCAGCGTCGATGATCGTCTTCGAGGCGGTCACGAAGGTCTACGAGCCGGACGTCGTGGCGTTGCAGGACGTCACGTTCCACATCGACAAGGGAGAGTTCGTCTTCGTCGTCGGCGCCTCGGGCTCGGGCAAGTCGACGCTCGTGCGGCTCCTCCTGAAGGAGCTCGACCCGTCGGCCGGCAAGATCGTCGTCGGCGGTCGCGAGCTCGGCCGGCTCAAGCACTCGAAGGTCCCGATGCTGCGCCGCAACATCGGCTGCGTCTTCCAGGACTTCAAGCTGCTGCCGCGTCGCACGGCGGCCGAGAACGTCGCCTACGCGCTGAAGGTTCAGGGCGAGTCTGCCGGCGCGATCCGCAAGAAGGTGCCGGAGGTGCTCGCCATGGTCGGGCTCTCGCACAAGACGGGCTCACTCCCGGACGAGCTCTCCGGCGGTGAGCAGCAGCGCGTCTCGATCGCGCGCGCGTTCGTCAACCATCCGCCGCTCCTCGTCTGCGACGAGCCGACCGGGAACCTCGACCCCGATACCTCGGTCGGGATCATGCAGCTCCTCTACCGGATCAACCGCAGCGGCACGACGATCCTGATGGTCACCCACGACCGCGAGATGGTCGACAAGATGCGCAAGCGCGTCATCCAGCTCGAAGGTGGCCGCCTCGCGCGCGATGAGCGCCGCGGGGGATATGAATGAGCGGTCGTTTGAAGCTCCTCGTGACGGAGGCGTGGCGGTCGCTCGGCGCGAATCTCTCGACGACGGTGGCGGCGACGATGACGGTCCTCATCAGCATGTTCCTGCTCGGTCTGTTCGTTGCGTTCGGAACGTGGATGAACTCGTGGTCCTCGCATGTGAAGCGCGAGCTCGTCGTGAAGGTGTACTTCATGAAGAGCGCAACGCGCGCGCAGAAGGACAATCTCGGGCGCGAGCTCCAGCAGAACCAGTACGTCGCGGCGAACGGCGTCCTCTACGTCTCGAAAGAGCAGGCGCTCGCCGACCAGAAGCGCCGCTACCCGGACCTTTACCAGGGCCTTCCCTACAACCCGCTGCCCGACTCGCTGCAGGTGCAGCCGAGGCGCGGGGAGGACATCGACAACCTCTACCGCTCGATCGTCAAGCCGGACGGCGCGCTGCCGCCGGGCGTCTCGAAGGTGAACGACGCCAAGCAGACGTCGCACGCGATCCTGAGGGTCGCGCACTACATCGACGTGTTCTTCATCCTCGCCGCGGCCGTGCTCCTGATCGCGTCGGTGCTACTCATCTCGAACACCATCCGACTCTCAATCTTCTCGCGGCGACGTGAGATCGAGGTGATGAAGCTCGTCGGCGCGACGAACTGGTTCGTGCGCGGTCCCTTCATGCTCGAAGGCGTGTTCTGCGGCCTCGTCGGCGCATTCCTCGCGATCTTCTTCCTCGTGATCGGCAAGGCGGCCGTCCTGCCCGCGATCGTGCCGCGGCTGACGAACGACCCGGACGTCCACTCCTGGGGCTTCCCGCTGATCTCGCTCGTCATCGTCCTCTTCGGCCTGGGTGTCGGCGCCTTCGGCTCGGGGATCACGATGCGCCGCTTCCTCAAGGTCTGAGCACAGCGGACTCCCCACTGCTCGTCGTCGAGGTGAGCCGCCGCGGCCGGCTGATCACGGGCGATCCCTTCTTCACACCGGGCGTCCCGGTCGTCCTCGACGCGAAAGGCAGCGGCGACATCGCCCACGGCGACCTCGCCGTCGTTCGCACCGGCCGCGGGCGCGCGCGCATCGAACGCGACCTCGGGCCTGCGGACGTGGTCGAGAACGTGCTCGAGGCGCTCCTCGTCGAGCGCGGCGCCCGCAGGCCGTTCGAGCCGCACGAGCCGCCGGCGATGGACCTTGCGGGACGGAC
>JAICTB010000012.1 GCA_025936595.1 Thermoleophilia bacterium
CCTCCGCCTCCTCGCAGGCGAGGATCGCCATCCGGATCGCACCGCCGCCGAGCCGGCGGAACGGCTCGCGCGGGACGTTCGCCGGACGGCGGTGCACGAGCGGCATTTTAGTCCACTCGTCGTCCGCCTCCTGGACGAGCGACGCGAGCGCCTGGCCGGCGAGCCAGGAGGGGCCGACCCCGTGGCCCGAGTAGCCGAGCGCGTAGTGCGTCCGTGTCCCCGGGACCGTGCCGATGAACGGCGTGTGGTCGGCGGCGACGTCGATCGGGCCGCCCCAGGACGCCTCGACCTTCGCCGCGTCGAGGCCGGGGAGGAGGTGTCGCAGCCCGGCTTCCGCGCGTGCGGCCGTCGGTGCGTCATGGGTGAAGCGCTCGTCGATGCGGCCGCCGAATCCGATCGGCCCCGAGCCGGAGCCCATCAGCACCCGGCCGTCGTTCGTCGTGCGGAAGTAGTGCAGGAACATGCGCGAGTCGATCAGCGCCTCGCCGCGCGTCCAACCGATCTGCTCGAGCAGCTCCGGCACGGGCTCCGTCAGGACGACGTAGCTGCCGAACACGGTCATCGTCCCGCGCACCGGGCGCCAGCCCGCGGCGGCGGCGTTCGTCGCGACGACGACGTCGCGCGCGCGGACGGGGAAGTCGTTCGCCTCGAGCGCGCCGCGGCGAAGCGTTGCACGCGTGCCCTCGTACAGCTCGACGCCGGCGGCGAGCGCGGCCCGGCGCAGCGCACGTACGAGCCGCGCAGGGTGGACGGTCGCGCCGTCGCGGAAGAAGACCGCGGTGCGGAACGCGGGGGAAATGCCGGGGTCGTCGCGGCGCACCGCTTCCTCCGGGTGACCGAGCTCGTGCGCAGCCGCCACGGCCTGCTCGACGGCTGCGTCCTGCGACGGCGTCGTCGAGGCCTGCAGCATCCCGCCCTCGCGCAGCCACGCGTCCTCACCGTGCGCGGCGAGGAAGGCGCGGACGCCCGGGACGATCCGATCGCCGATCGCACACAGCTCGAGCGCGCGCTCATCGCCGAAGAGGTCGCGCAGGCCCGCGAGGTACGACCAGTAGCCGTGGCAGAAGCCGCCGTTCCGCCCGCTCGGCCCCCAGCCGCAGAATGCGGCTTCGAGCACCGCGACGCGGAGCTCCGGCTCGCGCGTACGAAGCTCGAGCGCGGTCCACAGTCCGGTGTAGCCGCCGCCCACGATCGCGACGTCGACGTTGAGCGGCGCGCCGAGCGGCGCGGAGCGCTCGCCGTCGTCCGCGTCGCGGAGCCACCACGCGGGCTCGAGCCCGGGAAGAACCGTCGGCGTCGCCATGCGTGCGAGCGTATCGTCGGGCGCGATGCGCGCACGCCGCTCGATCACGGTCGTCGGTTGTCATGCGGGCGGCGAGGTCGGGAACGTCGTCGTCGCGGGCGTCGACCCGCCGGCGGGCGCGACCGTGTTCGAGCAGATGCAGTCGTTGCGCGCCGATGACTCGCTGCGTCGCTTCCTGCTACGCGAGCCGCGCGGGTCGGTCGCGACGCACGCGAACCTGATCGTGCCGGCGACGCGCGCCGACTGCGACGCGGGGTACATCATCATGGAGCCGACCGAGTATCCCGCGATGTCAGGCTCGAACACGATCTGCGTCGCTACGGTGCTGCTCGAGACGGGTCTGGTCGAGCTTCGAGAGCCGGAGACGCTGCTCCGGCTCGAGGCGCCCGCCGGCGTCGTCGAGGTGCGCGCGCGGTGTCGAGACGGGCGTGTGGAGAGCGTCGAGCTGACGAACGTGCCGTCGTTCGCGGCGCAGCTCGATGCGCCGCTCGAGGTGGAGGGGCTCGGGACGCTCGCCGTGGACGTCGCCTTCGGCGGCATGTGGTACGCGATCGCGGACGCATCGACGCTCGGTTTCGCGATCGAGCCGCAGGAGGCGCGAGAGCTGGCGCGGGCCGGCGAGCTGATCCGGGTCGCGGCGCGCGCGCAGCTTCCCTGCGTGCACCCGGAGAATTCCGAGATCGCGGGTGTCAGCATCGTCCAGATTGCGGAGCCGTGGCAGGGCGTCGGCCGCGTGACGAGGAACGCCGTCGTCGTCGCGCCGGGCAGGCTCGACCGCTCGGCGACGGGAACGGGCCTGTCGGCGCGCATGGCAGTCCTGCACGCGCGCGGGCTGATGCGCACCGGCGACGCGATGACCCACGCGTCGGCAATCGGCTCGACCTTCGACGGCCGGATCGTGTCCGAGACGACGGTGGGCGGGCTCCCCGCGATCGTGCCGGCGATCCGGGGCAGCGGGTGGATCACGGGGATCAACGAGCTGTACGTCGACGACGACGATCCGTATCCCGAGGGCTACCTGCTCTCGGACACGTGGCCGGGCGACGACGTCCAGTAGCGGTCCGCCTCCCGGCGAGCGTCCCTCAAGCGGGCAGATCGAGGTGCCGATGCGTTCGGTATGCAGTCTGGCGTCTCTCTGCCGCTTCGCCGTGCGGTCGTTCTCGACCGCGCGGCCGCCTGGCGGCTCGCGCTCGGCGGCCTCTTCGTCACGAGCGTCGTCGTGCGGACATGGGCTGCGTGGTTGCGCGCGACCCCGAACTACTTTCCCGACGAGGGCATCTACGCGACATTGTCACGTGCGCTTGCGCACGGTCACCTGCCGGAGGTGCGCGGCCACGTCGCGCACTTTCCGGCGCTGCTGCAGCCGCTCCTGACGGCACCCGCATGGTGGTTCGGCTCCCTCGAGACGGGCTACCGCGTCACGCAGGCGATCGAATGCGTCGCCGTCTCGACGGTCGCGCTCGCGGTGTGGTGGACAGCGCGGCGTCTTGGCGTCGGGAAGGGCGCTGCCTTCGCCGCCGCGGCGGTGTCGCTCGCGGTGCCGGACGCCGGCTACTCCGGCTGGGTGTTGTCGGAGCCGATCGCATACCCGATCTTCGTTGCGGCGGTCGGCACAGGCGCCGTCGCACTGGCGCGGCCCACGCGGCGCGCGCAATCGGTGTTTCTCGCCTTGGCGCTCCTCGCCTCGTTCGCGCGCCTGCAGCTTGCGGTGTTGCTTCTCGCCTACCTCGTCGCTGCGCTCGTCCTCCGGCGCCTGCGCGAGCAGCGGATCGTGATCGGTGGCGTCACACTCGCCGTCGTCGCCGCGCTCGGCGGCGGGCTCGGGTATTACCACGCGGCCCCCGCTGCCTTCCACCTCGTCAGCCCCGCGTCGCTCGGGCGAAACGCGCTCGTGCTCGCGTACGCCGCGGGCTGGGCGATCGTCCCGGCAGGCGTCCTCGGACTGGCGGGCGCGTTCGGGCGGTCGCGGAGCGAGGAGGAGCGCGCGTTCGGCGCCTTCGCGCTGATCGCGGGCGCAGCGGTGCTCGCCGAGGCCACGCTGTACGGGGACGGAGCGGTCGTGCACGAGCGGTACGGCTGCTATCTCCTGCCTCTGCTCGCCCTCGGCTTCGCCCTCCACGCCGACCGCGGCTGGCCGTGGCGGCGCGTGCATGCACTCCTGGCGGCAGCACTTCTGACGGTCGCCGCGGCCGCCCCGCTGTCGGGCTGGGCCGCCGCAGGTGGGAACGCGCACTCGCTCGTCCTCACAGGGCTGCTTCGCGTCGAGGCGCTCGCGGGCTCGCCGGGAGACGGCGCGCTTCTCGTCGCCGCGGCGGCGGGCGCCCTGTCCGTCGCCGCGATCGTCTGCGCGTGGCGCGGCGCGACGATTTTCCTCGCCGTGCTCGCGCTGTCGTTCTGCATCGCGGCCTCGGCCTTCGCGACCGCGTTCGACGTTCAGAACTCGCGCAACGTGAAGGCGTCGTTCATCCCCGCCGGCGAGGGGTGGGCGGGCGCGGACGCGACGGTTGTCGCAGGCCCGGCGCCGCGGACGAGCGTCCTCGAGCAGTTTTTCTGGAACCGGGGCGCTCGGCGGCTGGCGCTCCTCCCCGGCGCCGCCGCCCCCGACGTCTTCTCCAGCAGCCCGACGCGGGTCAGCTCCGGCGGCGCGCTCGAGGGTGTGACGGGGCGAGTCGTCCTCGACGAGGATGGTGCGGCTCTTGTCCCCACCGCGCCCGAGCGGGCGAACGGCCCCTGGCTCGCCGCCGCCACACCGCAACTCGCAGCGGTGGTCGGCGGACGGTACGGCGACGGCTGGATCGCTCCCTCGGGACACGGCCGGATGTATCGGGGCGGGACGCTCAGCTTCACGGTCCTGGCCCCGGAGGCCCTGACCCTTCGCCTGGCCGGACAGGTGGTGCACATAGGTACCCATGTGCCTGCACACGTGTACCTATGTGCAATAGGCCCCTTCGGCTATGCCTTCTCGAGCCACGGGTACCTGGGCTCCCGCGCCGTCAGCGCACGCACGAGCTTTCCCGTCTGGTCACAGAGTGCGACGTGCCGGACGCCGCGTGTGACGGTGGACTGACCCGCGGGCGAGCACTTCGCTCCGTAGGTCCTTCCGCGTCCGAAGATGGGTCCGAAAGACCTGGCCGCTCCGGAGCTTCGCCGCGACCATGGCCGCGGTCGTGGGGGTCATCTGCACGAAGTGGAGCGTCGTCGCGGCGTTCTCGATCGCCTTGCTGCTGCTCGTGGCGCCCGGAGCGTCGTCGTCGAGCGCCCGTTCGCTCGCCGCCTACTCCGGGACCGGGTCATGGGTCTCGATCTACGACACGCAGGCGTGGGAGCATCCGGACGCGGTCGTGCGCAGATTGAAGGCGCACCGCGTCCACACGCTCTTCCTCGAGACGGCGAACGACCGCCAGCGGGTCGACGTCGTCCGCCCCTCCGTGGTCGGCCGCTTCATCCGCGCCGCCCACGCCGCGCGGATCGCGGTCGTCGGCTGGTACCTGCCGTCGCTCGCGACGCCGCGGCGCGACCTGCGTCGAGCGCTCGCCGGTGCACGCTTCCGCGCGCCGGGCGGCGAGCGGTTCGACTCGTTCGCGCTCGACATCGAGGCGACGGACGTACACCGGCTCGGCCTGCGCAGCGACCGGGCGGTGCAGCTCGTGAGAGCGGTTCGCCGTGCGCTGCCGCGCAGCATGGCGCTCGGCGCGATCACGATCGATCCCGTCGGCGGGCGGTACTGGAACGGCTACCCGTTCGTGCGCCTCGCGCCGCAGGTCGACGTCTTCCTGCCGATGGAGTACTTCACCTCCCGCACGAGCGGCGCCGCGAAGGTGGCGCGCTACAGCGCCGCGAACGTGCGTGAGATCCGCCGCCGCGTCGGCCTCTCCACCTTTGCGGTTCACCCGATCGGCGGCGAGTCGCGTCACGCGTCGCGCGCCGAGCTGCGCGCGTTCTTCCGCGCCTCGGCGGCGAGCCGGGTGCTCGGCGTGAGCCTGTGGGAGTATGGCGAGACCTCGCCCCGGCAGTGGGCCGCACTCGCAGGCGAAGCCCGGATCACGGCCGAAGAGTGAGTGGTCCTCAGTGGAGGACTTTCAAACCATGACCTCCAAGGCCTCCTCAATTCTCTCACGGGCGAGGATTGCCGCCAAGTCAGGCGCGGAACCAAACCTAGAGTCGGATGGCCCGATGGGCGTCGTCAATTCGGCGATGTGAGCGGTGCTATCAAGACCGTGCTTACTGCGGCCGACGCTGAAATGCGCATGAAGGATGTCCACGCTGAAGTCGAGCGACTCCTCGGCGGTGAGGTCTCGTTCCAGTCGGTTGCTGATTTCCTCACCAAGAACAGCAAGGGACAGAAGCCCTTGTTCGAGAGGCCGAGGTATGGCCACTACCGGTTGCTGCGGTTCGAGCCCAGTTAGATGGGCCTAACTGGGCATCTTTCAAACCCGCCGGAACCTCTGGCGAACCTCCTCGCCTTCCTCCAGGTCATCCACGAGATGCCGAAGAAACCCAAGGACGCCCGGAAGCAGTTCTCTAGGTTGCGGTATCCGCCCAGTGCTGAAAAATGAACTCGGCCAAGCGCATACGCTCCTCATTTGGGGTGACCTCAACGTCGTGCGTTGGCGGGAAAGGTGCATCCGCTCTCTTCGGCACAACATGAAAGTGAACATGCGGCACGGTTTGGAATGCGCCCACTCCGTTGTGCTGCTGTATGAGAAGCCCATCTGGATCCAGAGCGTCACGTAGAGCTCGCGCCGTCCGGCCGACCATGCGTATGAGGTCCACTTCTTCTTGAGGCGAGAGCTCGAAAATAGTCTCTACATGCCGTCGCGGAACCACGAGCGTATGGCCTTCCATGCCGCCAAGGGACGCGGGGTTCAAGAATGCTGTCACCGCGTCGTCTTCGGCTATCACTGCCGGCGGTCCATGCCAGGCATAGCGCCCAGCGAAGTTTTCACAGAACGGACAAGGCTCCCTCTGAGGGATCTCCATGGCCATAGCCCAATTCTACGGCGAGTTTTCTATTTTGACAACAAATGCAACGCAGAACCCCTCGCCACATCTACTGTCGTTCTTCGAGGTCGTCCACGAGAAGCGCCCGACCAAGAGACAAAGTTTCAATTGTTGACGCGAGGCACCTGACGAAACAGGTCGCGATGACCCGCTATCGCGTCAGGAACTGCGTAGTGCAGAACGTTCGATCGTGGGAGCGGCAAGTAACGCCTGGCGTGCCACTCGACCGCGGCAATCTCACCTGTTGTCGGCACGCGTGGTATGCCGGAAGCGATCCGACAAGCGAAGGCGAAGACTGTGAAGTCGTCATCGAGCAAGTACTCGCCCACGAGATGATCGATCTCTACGATCGCTCCCGTCTCCTCGAAGGCCTCCCTCACCACTGCCTCTTCGGGGGTCTCGTTCGCCTCGATCGCACCACCGGGAAGACTCCAACGATGCAGCCCGTAATTCTCCTTCACCAACAGCACGCGTTCGAGTCCGTCGAAAACGATCGCTGCAGCTCCGGCCGTTGGTAGGTCTGGATAGGACTCATGAGTCATGGCCATACTCCTACTTGCACCTCGACAGACTTCGCTTCAGTTCCAACCGATCGCCTCAATGACTTCCTCGGCGATCTCGCGGACGCTTCGGTCTTGGGTCTGCACGACGATGTCTTCGACCGGGTGCTCTTTCCAGTGAGCCTCGAGCTCACGGGCTCGGCTTATGTACCAGTCAAGAGAAGATCCTGGCTCTCGATGCCGTAAGGAAAATGCCGCCCGATCGAAGGACTCGCGCAACCTCTGTGGCGAGAAACGATTCATGGCGGTTCGTAATCAGATCGAAGCTTTCAGGCTCAAACGGCAGGTCACCTCCCGCCTCATCACTGGCTTGAAGGTTGTTGTCAGGTGCTCCTTCGACCTGGACGACATCAACTCCGAGTGGCCTAAGCCGCTCTCTCGCGACGGGCACGTTTGGCGCCCAAGCCTCGGTGGCGACCGTATGCGGAGGGTGAACTGGAAGATCGGCCAACCACTCGCCTCCGCCGGTCCCCATGTCGAGCATGTCGTGTACTGAGCGCGCTCGCTCGGCGACAAGGTGGGTGAAGCCCCACGGGAGAGGCTTCGTCGCCATTCGCTCGCCAAGCCAAGAGAAATCCCAGCCTTGGGTCGGGTGCCGCTCGGCTTCATCCATCAGGTCATCGAAAGCCGTCGAACGTCGTTCATGCATACGTCCATCTTGTCATCCGTCGTCTAAATTGACAACACTGGGCCTCTACGTGAGACAATCGAACGTATGCACGAAGCTCAGCGCCCCGGGGCCAAAGAGAAACTCCTCGTCAACTACTGGTATGCGCACCCAATCGGACACGCGATCGAAGGTCTTCGGTATTGCCTCGGCTACCACCGTGCCGACCCGGAGCTCAGCGTAAATCTCCTTCTGAACGCCGCGACGCCGATCGAACTGTCTGACTACGTCGACTTCGTCGACCGCACATACGGAGTGCCATATCGGGACTTCGTCGAGCCGGATGGCGATCCGGCGCTCGCCCTCCAAGAAGTTCCACGTCAGTGGGATTGGGTTGTTGACAACCATCGAGCGCACGAAACGAGCCACGACACGATTCGCGGGTTCCGGTCCTTCTTCGACGCCACGAATAAGCATCTCGTCGCGAAGCACGGACGTGGCGTGGCCGGTGCGGAGCCGCCGTCATATGAGCGGCACCATCAGCTGATCTTCGAGCTCCCAGCAGAAGCGCGAGCTGCGGCAGAGACCCGGCTCATGGGCCGGATGGCGATATCGGTTGTGTTGGCAGGAAACTCAGAGCGAGAGATGTACCCGTCGGTGTCGTCCTGGCAGCTGATCCTCGGTGGTCTAGCGGAACGCTTCCCGGACGCAGTCTTCTGCCTCATCGGGAAGTCGAACCAGCTGAATACGTTCTCGATCTCCAGAGTTGAGAGCGACGAGGTCGTGCGGATATTGGAGACGGTGCCGACGATCGACTGCTTCGACCTGCCGTTGAGCGAGCAGCTCGCGCTCGTCGAGGCGGCAAAACTTCACGTGTCGCCGCATACCGGATTCTCATTCGCGGCATCCGCCGTCGGCACCCCCTGGCTGGCGATCTCCGGAGGGCGCTGGCACGAGTACTTCTTCAACGGCGTCCCGTTCCACTCGGTGCTTCCGGACCCGGATCGTTACCCAACTTTCGCGTGGGCTGGCCCATTACCATCAATCGAAGACAGCGACGGAGAGGGACTGCGCACACCGACGATGAGCCACGCGCGCCTCAAGAGCGATCTCCCTGAGATCCTTGAATACGCGCAGCGCCTAGTCGACGGCACGATCGGGTACGAGGAGGCGTTGGCCGACTACTTCCCTCGGCTGCTCCGCGCCTACCACGGCGATCGGTCAAAGATCTTCAGCTTCGACAGTCTGCACGAGGAGTACATGTGAGTTCACAGCGACAGTCGCAGGAGGAAATTCGGAAAGAGGGCGAGCGTGTGCACGAGAGCGCCATGCTGTCTTCTGAAACTCAGTTCGAGTACGCCAAGCGGTGGCGGCGCGCGGATCGATGGATTGGAGGTTTAGCCGCAGCCCTCGCTGGTGTAGCAGGCGTTGGAGGACTCTCTGACGTTCTGTCGGTGCATTGGGCCGGCTTCATCGCGATTCTGTCGGCCGTGGCCAGCGCGATTGCTGCGTCGCTCGGCGCACCAAAGACAAAGGAAAGAGCAGCGATCTCCGCGAACGCCTTTCGCGCCCTCCAGCAGGACGTGCGGATCTTTCTGAAGATTGATCTGCCGGCTCTCAGTGACGGAGATGCGCGGGAGCGGTTGCAGTCGCTCGTCGACCGGCTCCAGGAACTGAACAAGGACGCCGAGATCCCCTCGCCTAAAGCCTGGAAGCGCGCGAAGTCGGCAATTGATGGCGGCGCGCAACGCTATGAGGTTGATCAGTGATGCCGCTCACCACCGCACAAGCCATGACTCAGTTCCTTCAGGAAATTTCCCCAACCGATGCGCAGCGAACGGACATCACCTCGAAGGTGTCCTCAACGCGTCGTTATCTCCAGGAGGCGTTCCCAGGAAGCAGCGACCTTCCCCTTAAGCGCGTAATCCTGATCGGCTCTGCAGACCGTGGAACGATCATCCGACCGGTGAATGACGTCGACGTGCTTGCTCAGTTCGCCAACAACGACGGCGTGTTCGAGAAGTACCGCTACGACTCGAGCGCATTTCTTCAGCGCATCCGAACCGCCCTAGACGCAAAGACATCGATCAAGCAGATCGGTGCTCGTGGCCAAGCGGTACGACTGTTCTACCAAAGCGGCGCTCATGTCGACATCGCCCCGGTCTTTAAGTGGAGCGGAGGCGGCTACGCGTTGCCTTCAGGGAGTGGCGGTGATTGGATCACGACCGACCCTGAGGCTCAGGCCGCCTGGTACTCGCAACGCAGGACGACAGTCGGGTCGAACCTCACGAACGTTGCGAAGCTCGTGCGCCGATGGAACAACGTCCACAGCAAGCGATTCGAGTCGTTCCACCTCGAAGTGATGGTGGCATCGATGTTCAGCACCGTAGGTTCGAATCACCGAGACGCCTTGAAGTGCTTCTTCGATTGGGGCCAGGGTTGGGTTGGCGTGAGCGATCCGGCTGGACACAGTGGATCGTTGGATCAGTACCTCACAAACGCAGATCGACTGGCCATAGGATCTCGCTTCAGCGAAGCCCTCACTCGTGCGAATCGCGCTCTGGCGGCCGAGGCAAGCGGGGATCATGTCGAAGCTAAGCGCCTCTGGCGAGTCGAGCTAGGCGACGAGTTTCCAACGAATTAGCCCCTTGTTCCGCCTCTTGTATCCGTTCCTCGAAGTTCATCTGTAGTCGCTCTAGTGCCGTCGCAAGAAGTCGTCCGGTGTGACGCCTGGGTCGAGTTGCGTCCATTCGCCGGTCTCGACATCGCAGACTCGGTTGGCTGCGCGGTCAACGAAAAACCACCGGCCGTCTTCTGCGGGCATGGCTGACGCGCCTGGAACTAGCGGGATTGCATGTTCGCCGACCTGGACGACAATCTGCCGGCGCCGTCTTCGACTCTCACCCGAATCATCTGGTCGAGGATCCTCTGCTCGAGAATCATCTGTCGAGCCCGACCCATCCACGGTAAATCTTGCCTCATTCATCTCAACATTTTCCCACTTGTAACCTGTCTTGGCAACACTACGCTTCCGACATGTCTTCATCGGCGTCTAGTGCGACTCGCATGCCGAGGGTAAGTTGGAGGTGAGGCCGGGTGTGCGTCAGCGCCCAGGCGCTCGGATCGCCTGCCCGGCCTTCCCAGGCTGTCTGAACGCCCGTTAACCTCAAGAACCCTTTCCACGATGGAGGACGATCACCCATGACGCAAGAGGCTCGCGGCGGCGGACGTCGGCCGCGGCGCGGGATTGAGCTTGAGCTGGAATCGGGTGAGCGGCAGCTGCACGACAAACGCGCCCGCCGGGTGGCGGGCGCGTGTTGGTTTGAATAAGGAAGCTTTGGTGGGGGCGGGAGGATTCGAACCTCCGTAGGCTGAGCCGACGGGTTTACAGCCCGTTCCCTTTGGCCGCTCGGGCACACCCCCTTGAGAGCCCGCGGATTGTAGCCCGCTCGCCCCTGACCGGCTGCCGCCGCTGCGCGGCGAAGCCGCGCCCCGCCAGCGGCCTCTCGTCGCTGTGGCCACGCGCCTCTCCGGGGTCGTGCGTCGTTGCACTGCCCCCTCCGGGCGCGTGTCCACAGCAACGAGTCAGGAGCGACCGGCGTATCGTCAACTCGATGAAACGCTACGACGCCGTCGTCGTCGGCGGGGGGCCCGCCGGGTCGACCACCGCCTGGCGGCTCGCCGATGCGGGGGCGAGCGTCCTCCTCGTCGACAAGGCGCGGTTTCCGCGCGACAAGCCGTGCGGCGGCGGGCTGACGATCCGCGCGGTGCGCCAGTGCCCCGTCGATCCGTCGCCGATCGTCGAGGAGGAGGTCGACCTTGTCGAGCTGCGCTTCCGCTACGGGGACTCGGTGCTGCGCCACGCGCGCACGCCGGTGATCCGGATGACGCAGCGACGGCGGCTCGACGCGTTCCTGCTCGACGCGGCGCGCGAGAAGGGCGTGGAGGTGCGCGAGGGAACGACGATCGACGCCGCTGACGTGCCGGCCGACGTCGTCGTCGGGGCCGACGGCGCGAACGGCACGACGGCGCGGGCGCTTGGTCTCGGTGCGGGTATCGTCCACGGTGTCGCCTACGAAGGCAACGTTGGCTACGGCGCCGTCGACCGCGCACGCTACGACCGGCGCGCGGTGGTCGAGCTCGCCGACATCCCCGGCGGGTACGGCTGGGTCTTCGCGAAGGGCGATCACGTGAACATCGGCGTCGGCGCGTGGCAGAGCGAAGGACCGCGCATCCGCGAGCACCTGGCGCGCGTCTGCGAGGCCCATGGTCTCGACCCGTCGCAGCTCGAGAACCTGCGCGGACACCGCCTGCCGCTGCGGCGTCCCGGAACGCGGATCGCGAACGAGCGCGGGCTGCTCGTTGGCGACGCCGCCGGTCTGATCGACCCGGTGTCCGGCGACGGGATGTACGAGTGCTTCCTCTCGTCGAGGTACGCCGCGGAGGCGATTCTCGCCGGCGACCTCGCCTCGTACGAGGGCGCAGTCGAGACGGCGCTCGCACCGCTCCACCGCGCGTCCTGGAAGCTCAAGCGCGCGCTGGATCGCTGGCCGCGCACCTCCTGGCGCGTCGCCCGGACGGAGCTGCTCTGGCGGAGCGTGGAGCGCCTCCTCCTCGGCGATCTGTCGGCCCCGGGCGAGCAGCACGGCGTCGCCCGCATCCCGCTCCGCGCGCTGGAGCTCCTGAGCCGCACCTAAAGAACCGCCCGTTCCCTGCCGACAAGAAAGCGGCATGGAACTGAATGCGCTCCTCCAGCGCGCCGTCGACCTCGAGGCGTCGGACATCCACCTGAAGGTGGGGCGGCCGCCCGCGGTCCGCCGCGACGGCGAGATCGTCACGCTCGAGGTTCCGCCCCTCACCGACGACGACCTCGACGCGATCCTGCGCACGGTCACCGCCGCCGCGCCGAAGCGCTACGACCAGTTCCAGGAGACCGGCGACCTCGACATCGCCTATACCTCCGGCAGCCTGCCGCGCTTCCGCGTCAACGCGTTCCGGCAGCGCGGGGCCGTGTCCTTCGCGCTCCGCGTCATCCCGGCGACGGTTCCCACATTCGAAGCGCTCGGCCTTCCCGAGGGAGTCGGCCGCCTCGCGGAGGAGCACCGCGGGCTCATCCTCGTCACCGGCGCGACCGGGTCGGGCAAGACGACGACGCTCGCGTCGATCATCGACTACATCAACCGCACCCGGCGGTCGCACATCGTCACGGTCGAAGACCCGATCGAGATCATGCACGGCGACCAGCTCTCGATCGTCAACCAGCGCGAGATCGGCCTCGACACCGAAAGCTTCGGCCAGGCGCTGCGGCGCGCGCTCCGCCAGGATCCCGACACGATCCTGATCGGCGAGCTGCGCGACGCCGAGACGGCACAGACCGCGCTGCAGGCGGCCGAGTCCGGCCACCTCGTCTTCTCGACGCTGCACACGATCGACGCGGCGGAGACGGTCGGCCGCATGATCGAGTTCTTCCCGCCGGCGAAGCAGCAGCAGATCCGCTCGATCCTCGCAGGCGTCCTACGCGGTGTGATCTCGCAGCGGCTCCTGCCGCGCACCGGCGGCGGCCGGGTCGCGGCCGTGGAGCTGATGATCACGAACGCGCGCATCGCCGACCTGATTCGCGAGAACAAGCCCGAGGAGATCACCGACGCGATCGCCGAGGGCGAGTTCTCGAAGATGCAGACGTTCGCGAAGGCGTTGATCGAGCACGTGCTCTCCGGGGAGGTGGATCGCGAGGTCGCTGCGAATGCGTCGACCAACCGCCACGACTTCATGGTCGCGCTCGAGTACGCCGAGAAGGCACAGGCGGCCGGGATCGATCACGCGGCGCCGGCGGCGGCCGCGCCGGAACCGGAGCCGGAGCCCGCACCGGAGCCGGAGTTCGAGCTTCGACTCGCGCCGCTGGGCGACTGATGAAACGCGTGTTGGCCGTCGCGCTCGTCGCGCTGGTCGCGGCCGGGGCCGCGTCCGCCGGACCGCTGCCGTCGGCGGGAACGCCGAACCTGACGACCGTTCTCCTGCCGCAGCTTCTCGCGCCCCCGCTCGCGCCGCAGCAACTCACCTTCGCTCAACTCCAGCCGGTCTGGCAGGCGGCGGGCGCGGCGTACGGCGTTCCCTGGTCCGTGCTCGCGGCGATCAACAAGGTCGAGTCCAATTTCGGCCGGAACATGGGGCCGAGCTCGGCCGGCGCCGTCGGGTGGATGCAGTTCATGCCGGATACGTGGGCGCGCTGGGGCGTCGACGCGGACGGCGACGGCATCGCGGACCCGTGGAACGCGCAGGACGCGATCTACTCTGCGGCGAGGTACCTCGCGGCAACCGGTGGCACGAGCGATATAGCCGGCGCCGTCTTCGCCTACAACCACGCGCAGTGGTACGTGGACGAGGTGCTGCAGCTCGCGCAGCAGTACGCGAACGGCGGCGTGGACTTCTCGACCGCGCTCGACGGTGCGCAACAGCAGCTCGACGTCGCGAAGCAGGCGGTGCTCGACGCGAACGCGCGCGTGCTCGACGCGAACGCCGTCGTCACGAGCCTGCAGGTGCGCGAAAACGCGCTGCTCGCAGAGGCCGACCGCGCCCAGCTCTTCTCCGACCGGCTCGACACCCAGAAGCTCGCGACGATCGTCGACGTCCGGCTGCGGTCCGCGCAAGCGGACGCCGACGCGCGCCGGGCCGAGCTGCGCTCGGCGCAGGACGCGCTCGCCGCTGCGCGTGTCAGCGCCGCGGGTGCATCGTTCGCGCCGGGAACATCGTCGCTGCTCGGCGCGCCGAGCTACTCGAACGGCTACGTCTTTCCCGTCGCCGGCGGTGCGGGCGTCGTCAGTGTCGGGCACACCCACCACGACTACCCGGCCGCCGACATCGCAGCGCCGGAGGGAACGCAGCTCTATGCGCTCTCCGACGGAGCGGTGCAGCAGGCGTGGTCGGTGCCGAGCGGCAACTGCGGCATCGGCTTCACGATCGCGACGACGGACGGACTCACGTGGACGTATTGCCACATGGCCTACCTCGAGCCGGCGGTCGTCGAAGGAGCGCAGCTCACGGCGGGACAGCCGGTCGGCCTCGTCGGCCACACCGGGCACGCGGACGGGCCGCACCTCCACCTGCAGCTGCAGCCCGCCACCGCCTATCCGCAGGACGAGCCGTGGTTCCAGTCCTTCGCCGGCACCGCCTTCACCTGGTCGGACGCCGTGCAGTCGCATGCCGCGGCGGCGCCGGTGTTCGCGGTCGTCGGCGGCTCGGCCGAGCCGGCGCCGCGGGCACTCGACAGCGCCTCCGGGCCGGTCATCTACTTCACCGCAACGGGGGCTTGAGCCGGCGCCGCTTGGTGCCGAAAGGACTCTCGATGGGCTCGTTCGTCCCACGTCTGCTGGCGCTGACGGTCGTCTGGCTGCTTGCCACGACCGCGCTCACCTATGCCGCCGCGCAGCGCATCCACACGGTCCACCCGGCCGCCGCGACGACAACCTCTGCGGCGCCCTCGACCACCGAGACGCTCGTCGTCCCCGATGTGCGGCGTCAGCCCTACGTTTTCGCGAAAGGCACGCTCGGCGACTCGGGCTTCGCCTGGCGCGTCGAGGGGCCGGTCGAGGGATTCGCGTCGAACATCGTCGCGGCACAGACTCCCGCGCCCGGTACACGCGTCGTCGACACGGGGGCGCCGCTCATCGTGCTGCACCTCGCGCGTGCAGGCAAGCAGGTCGGCGTCCCCGACCAGGCGTCGGATCAGAAAGGAACAGCCCTCCGGCTCGTCGGCGTTGCAGCTGCCGCGGGCGCACCGCGCGTCAAGGCGGCGCCCGCGAAGGCGACGGCGCCCCCCGCGGCCAAGCTCCCGAAGGCACCCGTGTCGAAGAAGGCACCCGTGCGGCACAAGGCTCCCGCACGCCGCCCGCCCGCGTTCGTCGTTCCCGGCGCCCGGCGCGAGCCCCTCGCCGAGATTCCGCTCACCGATCGGGCGCGCCTTCTGCTGCGCTGGATGAACACGAGCCCGAAGCCGACCGACGCCAACGTCAACCGCTGGCTCTACCAGCACGCGTGGATCGTCGACGGCGCGCGCATGGGCTGGTGGCACGGCGCTACGGCACTGCGGACGCTGATCACGGTCGATCGCCGCGCGTGGACGCTCTGGGGTATCGGCGCCCGCAGCACGGCAGTCGCACGGCAGGCGCTCGCGGAGGTCGAAGCGAGGTCATCGTGAGCGGCGGCGAAGACGGCTTCACCACCGTCGAGCTGATCACGGTCATGGCCATCCTCGGCACCGTCTTGGGCGCACTCGTCGCATTGTTCGCCGCCGGCATGAGCTCGTCAGCGAACCAGAACGCGCGCTACCAGTCGCAGCAGGAGTTGCGTGTCGCGATGGACCGCCTCCGCGGGGAGATCCACACGGCCTGCACGATCTCCACGCCGTCGACCTACAACACGGCGATGTCGTCGGTGACGATCTACTACGGCAGCGACAACTGCGTCGCCGGGACGCACACCGTCACGTGGTGCGCGCTCGGGTCCGGCTCGACCTACTCGCTCTACCGCAAACAGGCCTCGACCTGCACAGGAGCGACGCAGCGGTTCGCTCGTCATCTGACGAGCGGCACGGTCTTCACGTACCTGCCGCCGAACTCGCACCTCGTGACGAGCACGTCGCTCAATCAGGGAACCTCGTCGTCCTACATCGTCACGCAGGACGGGTCGGCCGCTCTCGCCCGCCTGCACGTCAGCCTGGCGTCGAACCAGGGACGGTCGAACGACCACACGTATCACCTGGTCGGCGACATCGCGTTCCGCACAGGGCCCCGCGCGTGCGCCACGGGAGTCGCGTCGTGCTGAGGAGGCTGAGGGACGAGTCGGGCATCGCCCTCGTGATGTCGCTGCTGATCATGTCGGTGCTGACGATCGTCACGGGAAGCGTCATCTTCTACACGACCTCGAACCAGCACTCGTCGCAGCTGACGCTCTCGCGCGATGGCGCCTACCGCCTGGCGGAAGCCGGGATCAACAGCGCGATGTCGGTGCTCGGCAATCCCCCCGACCTCGTGACCGGGATCGGCAACAACGCGCTCGACAAGAACGTCTTCTGCGGCCTGACCGGCAAGACCTACGTCACGGGCTGCACGATCCGGGAGGACTACACGACCGGGTACGTCGTCTGGAGCGGGAGCCTCGCGGGCGCGACATGGACGATCACCTCTACGGGATACGTCAAGAATCCGAACCTCGTCTCGACCACCGGCTACGCCAAGCGCACCATCACGGCGACGGTCAGCGTGCACCCGACGCTGACGCAGAAGCTGAACACGCCCGTCTGGAACTACATCTACTCGACGAAGCCGGCCAGCACGCCCCCGACGTGCGACGAGACGCTCGCGAACAGCGTGTCGGTTGCCTCGCCGTTCTACGTGGAGGGCAACCTCTGCCTGACGCAGACGTCGAACATCGTCAGCGGGCCGCTCGTCGTCAAGGGTCGGCTCAACCTCGCGAACGGCAACCAGAACTTCGTGGGAACGTCGGCCAAGCCGCTCAGCGACGCGCACATTCTGAACGGCTGCACGGTGCAGACGACGACGCATACGCCGTGCCTGACGAACCCGAACGGCTCCGCGACCGGCGCTGACAAGGTCTGGGCGACGGTGCTCGACACGACCGTTCCCGCGAACCTCACGCCGCCCGTTCCGGACTGGGAGAACTGGTACCTGAACGCGAGCCCTGGGCCGTACTTCCCCTGCCAGACGATCAATGGCCTCGCGCCGCTCAACCCGCCGGTCTTCGACAACCTTGTCGACACCGATGTGAGCGCGTCCGACACCGACAAGTACGCCTTCAAAAACGGGAGTGTGGACACGACCACGGGGGCGCAAAACCTGACCCCCGGCTACGACTACCGCTGTCAGACAACCGGGGGCGAGCTCTCCTGGAACAACACGACGAAGACGCTCACGATCTCGGGAACGGTGTACATCGACGGGAGCGTCTACGTGAACAACGGCTCCGTCAACCTCTACAAGGGTCAGGGCGTCATCTATCTGACCGGGACGCTGATGATGAAGAGCGCGTCGCTCTGCGGTGCGATCTACAACGGCGCCTGTGACCTGCGGACGTTCCAGTCAGGGCAGGGGTGGGACCCGAACAGCAACCTGCTCTGCTTCGTCACTGCGGGCAACGGCGGCCAGACGGGAGTGAACACGGGTGACGGTATGCAGCTCACGAGCGCGACGCTGCAGGGCGCCGCCTTCGCCACCAACAACGTCGAGCTCACGACGACGTCGAACATCGACGGGCCGATCGTCGCGAACCAGGTCATCCTCGGGCAGTCGGTGACGACGTCGTTCCCGTCGATCACGATCGTGCCGAACTCGATGCCGTCCAACCCGACTGCCTATGCCCAGGTCGACCCACCGTCGGGCTACTCGGGCTGACCGATGGCGCTCGCTGCCGCAGGCATCGCATTCTTTCCCGCGCTCGCGATCGGGTCGTTCCTGAACGTCGTCGCGGCGCGGGTGCCGCTGCGCAGGTCGATCTCGAGCCCCGGCTCCGCGTGCATGTCGTGTGAGGCGCCGATCGCGTGGTACGACAACGTCCCTGTCTTCTCCTGGCTGCACCTCCGCGGCCGGTGCCGCGCGTGCAGCGCGCCGATCTCGTGGCGCTATCCCGCCGTTGAGCTCGCAACCGCGCTGCTCGCGGCGGGGAGCTTCTGGAAGTTCGGCGTCTCGTGGGACGCAGCGATCGCAGCCTTCTTCTGCGCCGTGCTCGTCGTGCTCTCGTCGATCGACATCGAGCGGCGCATCGTCCCGAACCGGATCGTCCTGCCGGCCGC
>JAICTB010000079.1 GCA_025936595.1 Thermoleophilia bacterium
AGGCGGGCAACCAGTTCAACCTCGTCGCCCAGTCGGCGCGCCAGCCCGGGTCGACGTTCAAGACCTTCGTGCTCGCCTCCGCGGTCGAGAAGGGCGTCGATCCGGACACGACCTACTACACCTCCGCGCCGTTCACGTGCTCGATCGGCCCGTGGTGCCAGACGCCCTGGTCGGTGCACACCTACGAGAACTCCTATTCGGGCTCGGAGTCGCTGACGCGCGCGACGCTGCAGTCCGACAACACCGTCTACGCGCAGCTGACCCTCGACGTCGGCCCACGCTACGTCTGGCAGATGGCGCACCGGCTCGGCGTGCACATGTCGCCCGACAAGCCGGTCGCATCGATCGGCCTCGGCTCGCTCGCCGTCTCGCCGCTCGACATGGCCGCCGCCTATGCGACGTTCCCCGCGATGGGGATCTACGCGAAGCCGATGGCGATCACGAAGGTGATCCTGCCGGGAGGACACGTCGACAAGGACTCCGGCTGGGGCAAGCCGCAGACGAAGCGTGCGCTCTCGGAGGGTGTCGCCTGGAAGGTGACCGACGTCCTGCGCCAGAACGCGCTCTACGGCACCGGCGCCGGCTCCGGCGACGGCATCCACGTCAACGCGGGCAAGACGGGAACGACCGACAACCACGCCGACGCCTGGTTCGACGGCTTCACGAAGCAGCTCACCACCGTCGTCTGGATGGGCTACCCGCAGGGCGAGAAGCCAATGCTCGACGTGCACGGGGTCGCCGTCGCGGGCGCCACGTTCCCGGTGCCGATCTGGCACGACTACATGGCGGCGGCGCTCTGGCACCACAAGGTGCTCGGGTTCGACCTGCCGAACAAATACCCGACCTGGCGGACGCTCACCCGCGGCAGCTACGGGAGCTTCGGCTCGTACTACTACACGCCCTCGTACTCGGCTCCCGCGACGCCGTCATACACGACAACCGAGGCAGCGACGACGACACACGCCGCGCCGGCTGCTCCCGCGCCGAAGTCCAAGCCGAAGCCGCAGCCGAAGCCGGCGACGACCGCTCCGCCGCCGCCGGCGTCGACTCCCGCGCCGCCGCCCACCACGACCGCCGAGGCGCCCCCGCCGCCGCCGACGACGACCGAGCCGCTCCCGACACCCTGAGCGCGCTCGCTTCCGGCGCGTTCGTGCTCGCCCTCCTCGGCGTGCTCGACGCCGTCGCCTGGACGAGCGGCGTGCACGGAGCCTTCCTCGCGCTGCTCGTCGCGGCGTTCATCGTCTACCTCCTCGCATTAACCCGCGCGCGGCGCGTGCCGTTCGCGCTCGTGTTCGTTCTCGCCTGCGCGATCCAGCTCTCGACGCTCGCGGCACCACTTGTCGCCTCGACCGACGCGTGGACGTATTGGAGCTACGCGCGGCTGCACGATCCCTACCGCGACACGCCGTCGCAGGACGTTGTGTCGGCGCCGCACGCGGGCGCGGCGTATCTGCACTCGACGTCGGCGTACGGCCCCGCGTTCGCGCTCGTCTCCGAGCCGGTGGCCGTGACGCGCTCCGCGAACGCCGCCGCCTGGACGTTCAAGGTCGTGGCGGCGCTCGCGGTTCTCGCCGCGACCTGGCTCGTCGCGCGGCGACGGTCCTTCGCAGCGGCGCTCGTCGGCTGGAACCCGGTCGTCGCCGTGCACTTCGGCGGCGGCGGTCACAACGACGCGCTGATGGTCGCGCTCGTCGCGGTGGCGCTCGCGCTCGGTGCGCGCGGCCGCGTTCAGGCCGCCGGCGTCGCGTGGTCGCTCGCCGTGCTCGTCAAGTGGGTGCCGCTGCTCCTGCTGCCGCTCCGTGCGCTCGAGGCGCGGGCGGAGGGCCGCCGTGTCGGGCACGTCGGGTTTGCCGTCACGACGATCGCCACGCTGGGACTCGCGACGGCGCTCTGGCGGTTGCACTGGCTTCACGCGCTCGTGCCGCTGTCGCGCGACGCGCGTCGGGCGACGAGCTACGCGCTGCCGGCGCGCACGCATCTTTCCCCGTGGCTCTTCGCCGCCGCGTTCGCGCTCGCCTACCTCGGGCTGCTGCGTACCGCCGCGCGCGGACGTGCGCGCCTCGGGTTGTCGTTCGCCCTGCTGCTGCTCGCGCTCCCGTACCTGATCGTGTGGTACGTGCTCTGGCCGCTCGCGCTCGCAGCGCACGACGACGATCGCGCCGCCGTGTTGCTCTCGCTGGCCCTCTGCGCGTATCTGCTTCCGCAGACGATCGTCTAGGGCGTCACCGTTGTGGTGCCGGCGCTGGTGGTCGGCGTCGTGTCGGTGGTGAGCGCGATCGTGGTGGTAGAGATCGTGCTCGTCGTCGGCGGGAGCGCGGTCGTCGTCGGCGGCGGGAGCGGAGCGGTGGTCGTCGGCAGCGTCGGTAGCGTCGCCGTCGTTGCCCGGTGCGTCGTCGTTCGCGCGGTCGTCGTGTGCGCGGTCGTCGTCTGCCTGGCGGTTGTCGTAGGGGCGGTCGTGTGTGTCGGGACGGTGGAGACCGGCGCCGTCGATTCGACGCTCGACGAGCCGAGGGTCGCCACGCTCGGCAGCTTGAGGCTCGGCGGGGGCGTCGCCGGCGAGTCGCCGCTGCGTGTGACGGAGAGCCCGAGCGCGACCCCGCCGCCGAGCAGGACGAGCGCCAGCAGGACGAGCGGGAGCACAGGCAGGCGCCGCCTGCGCTGCGCCCTCGGCGGGATCACCTGGGTCGCCGCGGCGGTTCCCGTTGTCGCCACGGCCGCCACGCCGCCCGCAGCAACGGGGCCGCCGGCCAGCGCCGCGACCAGGGCCGAACCGTCGGCGGGTCGCGCGGCGGGCTCCTTCGCGAGGGATGCGTTCGCGACAGCCGCGAGCTGCTGCGGCGTATCCGTGCGCAGGTCGGAGACCGCCGGCGGCGGGTCGTCGCGATGCATGCGCACGAGCTCCATCGCGTTCGTCGAGACGAACGGGAGCGCGCCCGTGAGCATCCGGAACAGGATCACGCCGAACGAGTAGACGTCGCTTGGCGGCCCGGCCGCTCGGCCCGCCGCCTGCTCCGGAGAGATGTAGGACGCAGTGCCGAGCACGGTTCCGGCTTCGGTCAGCGTGCCGGCGCCGCCCATGCGCGCGATCCCGAAGTCGGCGATCTTGGCGCGCCCCTCCGCGTCGAAGAGCACGTTCGCGGGCTTCAGGTCGCGGTGCACGAGCCCCCGCTCGTGCGCGTGTGCGAGCGCGGCTGCGATCTCGGCTGCGATCAGCTGCGCTTCGTCGTCCGGCAGAGGCTTGCCGGCTGCGAGCCGGTCCTCGAGCGATCCGTTCGGAAGGCACTCGAGCACCATGAACGGCTTTCCCTCGGAGTCGCCGTAGTCGTAGACCGAGCAGATGTTCGGATGGGACAGCGCCGCGACCGCGCGCGCCTCGCGCTCGAACCGGACGCGATCGGCGGTCGGAGCGAGCGTCTTGACGGCGACGCTCCGGTCGAGCTCCTCGTCGTGGGCGAGCCAGACGGCGCTCATCGCCCCGCGGCCGAGCGGCTCGATGAGACGGTACCTGCCTGCGATCACATCTCCGGCCATGTGAACGGGATTATCGTGGTCGGCGGTGAGCAACCTGCTCGGCATCGGTGAAGCGCTGGCGCTCGTGCTCGAACGGGCTCGCGCGCTTCCGGCCGAAGACGTGCCGATCGGCGACGCGGCCGGTCGTGTTCTCGCGGCCGATGCGCACGCCGTCACCGACCTCCCTCCGTTCGACAGCTCCGCGATGGACGGCTACGCGGTGCGCGCGGCGGACACGCCGGGATTGCTGTCCGTCGTCGGGCACTCCGCCGCGGGGCGGCCCGCCTCGAGACGTGTCGAGCAGCGGGAAGCCGTGGAGATCTCGACCGGGGCGGTCGTCCCCGAGGGGGCCGATGCGGTCGTGCCCGTGGAGCGGACGAAGGGCGAGGTGGAGGTGGAGGAGGTCGCGGCCGGTGAGAACGTTCGCGTGCGCGGCGGCGACGTGCGCGCCGGTGACGTCGTCGCCGCCGCAGGGGAGCTGCTCGGGCCGACGCAGGTCGGCGCGCTCGCGGCCGCCGGCGTCGGCGTCGTCTCGTGTGCGCGCCGTCCGCGCGCAGCGGTCCTCGCGACCGGGACCGAGTTGCGGCCGCCGGGGTCGCCGCTCGCTGCGGGCGAGATCTACGAATCGAACTCCGTGCTGCTCCGGGCCCAGCTCGCAGAAGGGGGCGCGGTCGTCGAGGTGCTGCAGAGCGTTTCCGACGACGAGGCTGCGACCCGCGCCGCGGTCGAGCGCGGGCTGCAGGCGGACGTCCTGATCACCTCGGGCGGCGTCTCGGTCGGGCCGCACGACCTGGTGCGCGGCGTGCTGGCCGACCTCGGCGCCGAGGAGATCTTCTGGCGGGTCGCAGTCAAGCCCGGCAAGCCGATCGCGTTCGCCGTCCGCGACGGCACGCTCGTCTTCGGGCTTCCCGGCAACCCTGTCTCCTCGCTCGTCGGGTTCGAGCTCTACGTGCGCCCCGCGCTGCGCGCCCTGCAGGGGGAGCGCGACCCCGGCCCGCGCTACGCGTCCGCGACGCTCGCGCGGACGACGCCGCGCAACCGCGATCGCGACGAGTTCCTGCGCGCACGCAGGGAAGGCGACTCGCTCGATCCGCTCGAGGGCCAGGGCTCGCATATGATCGTGCGCGCCGCGCTCGCGAACGCGCTCGTCCACATCCCGCGCGGCGACGGCGAGGTGGGCGCGGGCGCGCGTGTCGACTACCTCTCGATCTAGACGCTCACGCCGCCCGCCGCCGCTGCCCGACGATGCGGCGGCGAGCACGCACGGCGAGTACGACCGCTCGAACGGCGTTGCGCAGCGGTCCCCGCAGGGGCCGCTCGCCCGCGGAGGGATAGGGCGCATAGCGGCCGGTTTCGACGGCGGCCAGCTGGGCCGCGCACGCACCTCCCGCAAGCGTGATCGCAACGGCCGGCACGTGCACGTAGTTCAGTGCGACCAGCTCGACCAGGTACCACGGCGCGTCGAAGCCGAGCCCGAAGCGGAGTGCGAGCGAAAGCACGATCGCGAGCGGGCCGACGAGGCCGAGCAGGAAGGCGAGCGCGCGTGCCGGAGGCCGGCCGTTGCGAATCTGCGGTAGCCACAGCCACGCATGGAGCGCCGGCAGGAAGAAGATGAGCGCGAACGGGTTTGTTGCCAGAACCAGCAACGCAACGATGCAGAGGCCGATCAGCGCGACCGTCTCGCCGGCGAGCCGCTCGTCCGGCCCGACCGGCCGCCGCGGCACGAGCCGGTGACGCGCCACGACCCAGCCGGCGAGGGCGACGGCGGCGAGCAGGATCAACGTGCCGACCGGCCAGTCGCCCGCCGTGGCAACCGCGGGGTTCGGCGGGCGCGACACGCCGTGCGGCCAGGCGCCGAGGAACCGGAACACGTAGAACGCGATCCCGAGGAAGGCCCAGAAGCCAAGCCGGCTCTGCAGGGCGCGGGCGGCCGGAACGAGCGCGATCCGCTTCCGCCGGCAGCGTGCGAAGAGGTCGACGACAGCGACGAAGGGCGGGATCAGAAGGCCGAAGAGAACGAGCTCGACCGCCCAGCCGCGGACGATCCGGTCGCCGATCCAGATGAAGCTCGTCGTCCCCTGCGCGAGCTCGAGGCCCTGATCGAGCGAGCCGACGAGCTCCTGCACGGTCCGGCCGGTCGCCGCGAGCCTTCCCCCGTTCAGCGACGTAGAGCGATCCGTGAACGCCTCCGGGGGCCGCTCGCCGGCCGTCGTCAGCGTCAACGCCGGGATCCCACGCGCCACGAACGGCCCCTGGTCGTACAGGGTGAAGGGGAACGCGAGGTCGAGCAGCTGCTCGATCACGCCGGCGCGCCGCGCCCGCGTGCCGGTCTGCTCGAGGACGCGCCGGCCCGCTGTGACGACGAGGGAGGCGGCGGGCGAGCGGGGTGCGTCTCCGGCGATCGCGATCCGCACCGGGCCGTCTCCGGCGATCGCGGTCAGGTTGATCGCCGCGAGAATGTGGAAGGGCGCGTGCCGGGCGAAGCGGCGCGCGCCGAGCCCGCCGAAGGAGCCGCCGTCCGTGGAGAGAAAGACGACGGTGTGCGCCGAGCGCACGCGCTGCGCCGCCGGTGCCCCCGGCTGGGCGTAGCCGCGCGCGAGCTCGACGAGCGCGGCGGTGCCGCTCGCGTTGTCGTTCGCCCCCGGCCCGGTTCCGGTGTCGTCGCGGTGCGCCATGACGACGATCGCATCGGACGAGCGGCCCGGGGCGATCGCCCAGACGTTTCGTAGACGGACTCGCCCGAGGCCCGGCACCGGCGCCGCCCACGTGTCCGTCACCGATCGCAGGCCGTAGGGGGCGAGCTGGTCGCGGAACCACTGCGCCGCGCGAATCGAGCCGGGGCCACCCGGCGCCCGGTCCGGGAACTGCGTCGAGAACTGGGCGGCGAGCTCACGCGTCGCCTCCCCGTCGAAGTTCGGCGGCAGCAGGGGCGCCGAGAGCGCCGCGGGCCGCGTCGCGCTGAAGGCGAGCATGAGGAGCGCCAGCGCCGGAACGAGGAATGTCGCGCGGTAGAGCCGCCCGCTGACGGGGCGCTCGAGCGAGCCGCGGCGTGCGCGGCCACGACGCCCGGGTGGCGGGGACGCGGACATCCGGGGGCTATCCTGGCAGCGCCGAGGAGCGCATGACCGAGCCGTCCCCCACGATCCTGCTCGTCGACGACGAAGACTCCGTCCGGAAGGTCCTGGCATTTCCCCTCGAGAAGGACGGATACACCGTCGTCCAGGCCTCCGACGGCGAGGAGGCGCTGCGAGAGTTCGCGGCGACGGACGTCGACCTCGTTGTTCTCGACATCATGTTGCCGCGCCTCGACGGGCTGGAGGTCTGCAGGCGGCTGCGGGCGACGAGCACGGTGCCGATCATCATGCTGACCGCCCGAGACGACGAGCTCGACAAGGTGATCGGGCTCGAGCTCGGCGCCGACGACTACATCACGAAGCCCTTCTCGATCCGCGAGTTTCGCTCGCGGGTCCGGGCGCTTCTGCGGCGGGCGAAGGCGCCGCACGTCGCCGGGGACGCGGGCGAGCGGATCGAGCACGAAGGCCTGACGATCGACGTGCCGCGGCGCTCGGTCGAGGTGCAGGGGCGGCCGGTGCAGCTGACGTATGTGGAGTTCGAGCTCCTGCGCACGCTCGCGAGCCAGCCGGGTCGTGTCTTCAGCCGCAGGATGCTGCTCGAGGCGCTCTGGAAGAGCGCCGACTACCGGGACCCACGGACGATCGACGTCCACGTCCGGCACCTGCGCGAGAAGCTCGAGCCGGAGCCGCGGACGCCGGAGTTCATCCTGACCGTGCGCGGCGTCGGCTACCGCTTCCGCGACCGGTGAGCCCGCTCCGGAGCGTCGGCGGGCGGCTCGCGCTCGCGCTCCTCGCCGTCGTCGCGGGTGTGCTCGCGATCGTGTACGTGATCGTCGTCCCGTCCTACCGCCACTCGCTCGAGAACACGGAGCTGAACGGGCTCGCGGCAGCCGTCGAGCGCGTGATCCCGGCCTTTCCCTCGGACCCGTCGCTGCAGCAGCAGTTCGCCTCGGAGGCGCAGCCGGAGGTGAACGCTCGCGTGATCGTGTTCGACCTGCTGGGCGCGCTGCCGGCACCGCTCGTCCCGGTTGCCGACTCGAACCTGGAGAGCGATTCCAGCGACGTTCAGAACGACCGCATCGCCCTCGAGGCCATCCGCCACTCGACACTCGCCCGCGGCGTGATCACCCGCAACGATCAGTCCTACGCCGAGGTCGCCTACCCGGTGGGCTCGTCGGTGGTGCTGCTCTCGGCTTCCCTGCACGACCAGCTCCAGGCCGTCTCGGTGGTGCGCAGCCGCGTCTTTCTCGCCGGAGCGCTCGCCACGGGCTTCGCGGTTCTCCTCGCGTACGCGGGCGCAAGCCTCTTCACGCGCCGGATCAGGCTCCTCGAGGAGGCCGCCGAGCGGATCGCCGCGGGCGACTTCGAGGAGCCGGTGGTCGACCACGGCGCGGACGAGCTCGGGCAGCTTGCCCGGACGTTCGAGCGGATGCGGCTGCGACTCTCCACGCTCGACCGCGCCCGCGGCGAGTTCATCGCGAACGCGTCGCACGAGCTTCGAACGCCGCTCTTCTCGCTCGGCGGGTTCCTCGAGCTGCTCGACGACCCGGAGATGGACGATTCGACCCGCGAGGAGTTTCTGGCGCAGATGCGGGAGCAGGTCGCGCGCCTGACGAAGCTCGCGACCGACCTGCTTGACCTGTCGCGCCTCGATGCCGGCCGGCTCGCGGTCGCGCGGGAGACGATCGACCTCGCAGAGCTCGCGGACGAGCTCGCGGCCGAGTTCGGCCCCCGGGCCGCCGCCGCGGGGCATTCGCTGGAGACCATGGACGGCACGCCGATTCCGGCCCACGGGGACGCCGAACGGGTCCTCCAGGTGGGGCGGGTGCTCGTCGAGAACGCCCTGATCCATACGCCCGCCGGCACGAACGTGCGGCTCTCGGCCGAGACCGAGGGCGGCCGCGCGATGCTGACGGTGGCCGACGACGGGCCAGGTATCCCGGCGGAGGCGCACCGGCGGATCTTCGAGCGCTTTTCCCGCCTCGACGGCGCACGCGCCTCCGGCAGCGGCCTTGGCCTCGCGATCGCGCGCGAGCTGGCGGAGCTGATGGGCGGGCGCGTCGAGCTGGACGCGCGCGCCGGCTGGACGCGGTTCGTGGTCGTCCTGACCGCGGCGCCGGGCGATTCGACGTGAAAACGCGCAAACTCCCTGTCTGAGCCAAATCTGCCGAAGCGGCCCGGTCGGCGCGCCGATGAATCATCTACAGTCCGGCGGTGCGTCCGAGCTCCCTCGTCCTCGCTCTCGTCGCGGCAGTCGTGGGCGGCGCGGTCGTCCTCGGGGCCGCGGCGGCAGCCGGATGGCTGCACACGGGCGGCACGAAGACGGTTCTCGTCCCGCAGCCCGCGCCGACGGCGGGCGACGCGACGGGGCCGGTGCTCGTCGCCAAGCCGCTTGCCGGGAACGGCTTCCAGCCCGCGCAGATCTACCGGCAGCGCTCGGCCGGCGTCGTCACGATCGTCTCCTACTTC
>JAICTB010000069.1 GCA_025936595.1 Thermoleophilia bacterium
CGGTTCGCGCCGAACGTGTTCGTCTCGATCAGCTCCGCGCCCGCGTTGATGAAGCTCACGTGCGTCGCGACGACGGCGTCGGGCGCGCGCAGATTCGCCTCCTCGGGGCAGCGGAGGCCGGCGACCGCTGCAGAGAGCACGACGCCCATGCCTCCATCCGCGACGACTGGCGGCCCGCCGCGCAGGCGGTCGGCGAAGCTCCCTGCCATCGCGCCAGCTTAGAAGCTCAGTCAACCGGCGCGGTCAAGTACGAAACGGGTGATGGATGAAGCAGGCCCCGTCGTGGCAGAGTGCCACTGTTACCTGCGAGGGCCCGATGCGGCGAGGCCCGAGCAGGCAAAGTTCTCCCCCGGAAACGGCGTCGGCGGCGGCGCCGTTTTCCATTTGTCTCACCGGACGATCAGACGGCCGACGTAGATCACGAAACCGCTCGTCGACACGGCGTTGATCGTGATCCCGCCTGACCGGGTGGCGCGCCAGGAGAGCTCGTCGTTGCGGGTCGAGACGAGCTGCCGCCGTCCCGCGACCGAGACCTGCACCTGCGTCGGCTCGAACGCGAGGACGACACGGACGGTCGAGCCTCGCCGCGCCCGAACGTTGCGCCTTGAGGCGGCGATCGGTGCGCCGCAGCGCGAGCCCCAGCACCACGACGAGATCGCGAGCGGCACACGCCCAGACCCGACGCTGACGTAGGCGGCCGGCGGGTGGGGGCGGGCGACGCCGAGCAGCAGCGCGACGAGCGGGACTACCACGCGTCGAGCCTACGCCTCGTCATCGTGGATGACACGACCCTCCATGCCCCCTGCGACCGTCACGACCTGCCCCGTCACGTGCCCTGAGAGCGCCGGCGAGAGCAGCGTGACGACCGCCGCCGCGACGTCCTCGGGCTGGCCGACCTTGCGGAGCGCCATCGTGCGCGAGATGCGCCGCACCATCTCCGGGTCGACGTGCCCGCGCGTCATCGGCGACTCCGTCCAGCCGGGCGCAACGGCGTTGACGCGGCAGTGCGGGTTGCGGCGAACGGCCTCGTTCTTCAGCGACCGGAGCAGGCCGCCGGTGATCGCCGCCTTCGCGGCGGCGTAGTCGGCGTGGCCCGCCTCGCCGACAAGGCCGGCGGTCGAGCCGCAGAGGACGAGCGCGCCCTCGCGGTCGCCGAGCTGCGCGAGGAACCCCCGCGCAGTCAGAAACGTCGCCGTCAGGTTCGCGTCGAGCGTCGCGCGCCACCGCTCGAGGGAGAGCCTCCACACGGGCTCGTCGGCCTGCGGCCACACGCCTGCGATCGCAGCGCACGCATCGAGCTCGCCCGCCTCGTCGAAGAGCCGCGCGACCTGCGCCTCGTCGGTCAGGTCGGCGCCGGCGACGCGCGCGCCGATCTCCGCCCCGATCGCCTCGGCGCGCTCGCGGCCGTGGTGGTAATGCACGACGACGTCCGCGCCCTCGGCCGCGAGCAGGCGCGCGGTGGCGCCCCCGATGCCGCCGGAGCCGCCCGTCACGAGCACGCGCCGATCGCGAAGTTCCGCGTCCACGAGAAGGAACTTACCGCTGCGTGAGAAATTCGTTCCGCTTCGGCGAATCCTGATGTAGAGTCAGCGCGTCTGAGGGTGAGCCGGGGGAGAAGGAGGAGAGACCGGCTCCAGCGTTCGTTAGATCCCGTCAACCGAACAGCCGGAGGTCGTGCTCTCGTGCTCACTGTCGACATCGCTCTTCCCGACGTCGAGGAACTCCAGAAGCTCTTCGCCACCGGACAGGAGAAAGGGTTCCTCACCTACGACGACATCGTCAAGGGGATCGAGGAGGTCGAGCTCACCAAGGAGCAGGTCGAAGACTTCACCACCTACCTGATCGATCACGGCGTCGAGCTCGTCGAAGGGGAAGAGCACAAGCACCTGCCGCACGAGCAGCCGCTCGTCGAGGAGGAGGCGAAGGCGCCGAAGCTCGACCTGACCGTCGAGCCGTCGCTCGATTCCCTCCGGTTGTACCTCCGGGAGATCGGCAAGGTGCCGCTCCTGACCGCCGACCAGGAGGTCTATCTGGCGAAGCGGATCGAGCGCGGCGACATGGGGGCGAAAACGCAGATGATCGAGGCCAACCTGCGCCTCGTCGTCTCGATCGCCAAGGGCTACCTCGGACGCGGCCTCTCCTTTCTCGACCTGATCCAGGAGGGCTCGCTCGGGCTGATTCGGGCGGTCGAGAAGTTCGACTACCGCAAGGGCTACAAGTTCTCGACGTACGCGACGTGGTGGATCAGGCAGGCCGTCACGCGCGCGATCGCCGACAAGGCGCGCACGATCCGCATCCCGGTGCACATGGTCGAGAAGCTGAACAAGGTCGTGCACATCGAGCGTCAGCTCGTGCAACGCCTCGGCCGCGAGCCGCGCCCGGAGGAGATCGCCGAGGAGCTCGAGATGACGACGGAAGAGGTGCGCGAGATCCTGCGTATGGCGCAGCATCCGGTGTCGCTCGAGAAGCCGATCGGCGAGGAGGAGGACTCGGAGCTCGGCGACTTCGTCGAGGACGAGAACGCCGAGACGCCCGACGAGGCGGCGTCGCTGACGTTGCGCCGCTCGGACATCGAGGTCGCGCTCGCGTCACTGCCCGAGCGCGAGCGCCAGGTGATCGAGCTGCGCTTCGGCCTGACCGGCGGTCAGCCGTGCACGCTCGAAGAGGTCGGCAAGGCGTTCGGCGTCACGCGCGAGCGCATCCGCCAGATCGAGAACAACACGCTGAAGAAGCTCGAGTCGCTGCCCGAGGCGCAGGCGCTCCGCGACTGCGTCTAGGAAACCGCTGTCGCGCGTCGGGACGGCGCGTCGAAGCGATGCAGGACCGGAGGTGTCGAGCGCACGCTCACCGCGCGCAGGTCGGGGTTGTAGCTGCCGCCGCGGCTCGTGAAGGGGAGCGACCACTTTCCGGGCGCGTCGATCGTGTAGGTGACGGTCGCCGCGCGGCCCGGCTCGACGTGGTAGCGCGCCTTGCCGAATTGCACGGTCACAGGGCGCGCGTCCGCAGGGAGCGACAGCGTGAAGCGGAGCGTTCCACGTGTTCGGCCGGTTGCGTCCGGCCACACCGACAGGCGCCCGGTCTGCGCCAGCCAGCCGTCGCTGAAGCGGCCCGCCTCGAGCAGCGAGAGCCTCGGCGCCGCGTCGGAGCGATAGAGCGAGAACGTCCCCGCATGCGCGACGAGGACCGCGTTCGAGAAGCGCGCGGTCGCGCTGTAGTCCTGGACGAGGACGTTGCCGCGTACGCCTGCGAGCGTTCCGTCTCGTCCGATGCGGATGTGCGGCGCGGGGTAGACGTCGGTCGCGGTCGCCGCCCCCAGGAGCGCCTCGTGTGTGAGGCTCCGGTTCCAGTAGAGCTGCTCGATCGCGCGGCCGGACGGCGAGCCGGCGGTCTGGACGAGCGTCACGTCGCTCAGCCCCGTCGCATCCACCCACGACGGGTTCGCGGGGAGGAGCGTGTCGCGGACGCCCTGTGCCACGGACGCGTCGCGGACGATCGCGCCCACCGAAGCGACGGCTGCGACGACGATGGTCGCGATCACGGCGGCCTGCGCTCCGCCACGCCGCGCGACGACGATCGAGCCGACGGCTGCGACCGAGCAGATCAGCGCGACGAGGAGTGACCCGTTCGCGGTCCCGACCAGTCGCTCGAGCTGGAAGACCGCGACGAGAAACGGCGAGTCCGTTCTCCCGAGCCCCGCGGCGTAGCCGGAGAGGGGCACGCGGGCGATCGCGGCGAAGAGCAGAACGGACAGGATCGTCACCGGTGTCCGGAGCGGTCGGCCGTGCTTCGCGTAGAGGCCGAACGCGACGGGCACGAGCGGCAGCAGCGAGAAGAGGTAGCGCTCCTGGAAGCGCGCCGAGCCGTTCGACGCATACAGCGCCGCCTCGAAGAGGAGCGCCGCAGCGAACACCACGGCGAACGCCGCGAACGCCGTCTCCGTGCGGCCGCGGGGCCGGGCGAGCGCGGCGACGGCGCCCGGAACGAGCACCACGCCGGCGACGAGCGACAGCAGGAAGAGATCGGTCGCAGCCCACCGGAGGAGGGATCCTTCGACGTGCAGATGCGCGACGTTCGAGTAGTAGCCGAGGATACGCGACCCGCCGACCGCGATTGCCGCGAGCGCCGGGGCCACGAGGAGAACGATCGGCAGGCGCTGCGTGCGGAAGGCGCTTCGCCGGTCGACGACGAGCGCGGCGGTGATGAAGGCGACGGGGAGGACGACGTACTGGACGCGCGCGAACGTCGCGAGGAACGCGAGCGCGAGGAACAGCAGTTGTGCGCGCCGAGTCGGCCGCTCGAGGGCCGCGACGCCGGCGGCGACCGCAGCCAGCGAGAGCGGGTAGGCGACGGGGCCTGCGAGCGTGTACGACGCGTAGAGCAGGTCGGGGATCGCGACGGCGAAGACGGCGCACGCGAGCGCGTAGCGCGCCGACAGCGCGAGCCGCCGTGCCAGGAGGTACACCGGTACCGCCGCGAGCGACATGAGGAGCGCGTTCTCGCACTGCGTCAGCCGGTAGGCGAGCCCCGGCGCGAAGAGCGCCTGGAGCGGCGCGGCGAGGAGCGGCCCGAGGAGGGCGGGGAAGTGCGCGGGCGTGCCGCGCACGGCGGGGGCGTGGCCTGCGCCGAGCGAGCGGGCGATCGCCGTGTAGATGTACTCGTCGGGAAAGTAGCGCGGCACGGGATGGGCGGCGGAGGCGACCGCGCGCACGGCGAACGAGCCGAGCACGACGAGGGCCAGGCCGACGCGCGCGGTCAGCCCGCGCGCGAGCGCGACTGTCCGCGGTGCGGCCGGGAGGGCAGCGTCGAGTGCCACCCTCCGGCTATCGGCAGACGGGCGCTACGCCTTGATCCGGGCGGCCGGCACGAAGAGTCGGCAGTGGGGGCACTTGAACCCGCGGTAGCGCTCGGCGGCGCCGTCGATCAGGTCGGCGCTGAACGTCTTCTTGCAGTGCGGGCAGACAACCTCTGGCGGCTGAGCCGGATCGTCAGGCATCGAACGCCAGAGACTCGATCCGCACCTCGTCGCGCGGCTTGTCGCCGGGGCCGGTGTCGAGGTTCGAGATCGTGTCGACGACGTCCATCCCGCTCGCGACGCGGCCGAAGACGGTGTGCTTCCCGTCGAGCCACGGACACGCGTCGGCGGTGACGATGAAGAACTGCGACCCGTTCGTGTTCGGGCCGGCGTTCGCCATCGCGAGCGCGCCCCGCTCGACCTTGTTCGCGTTGAACTCGTCCTCGAACTGATAGCCGGGGCCGCCCGAGCCGGTGCCCGTCGGGTCGCCGCCCTGGATCATGAAGTCGGGGATGACGCGGTGGAAGATAACGCCGTCGTAGAACCCGTCCGCCGCGAGCTTCTTGAAGTTGCCGACGGTCTTCGGCGCGTCGTCGTCGAAGAGCTCGAGCTCGATCGTTCCGTGGTTCGTGTGCATGGTGGCGTGGGTCATACAGGCAGGGTAGTTGCTCCGTGCCTTGTCCAGCGAGCGAACCAGGTTTGTCCCACTTCAGAGGAGCTGGATCGTCCCGCTCGAGCCGTCGATGCGGACGCGCGCACCGTCGGGGATCGCGCTGCACGCGCCCGCGGCGCCGACGACGGCCGGCAGGCCGTACTCACGCGCGACGACCGCGGCGTGGCTGAGGATGCCGCCCGTCTCGGTCACGAGGCCGCCGAGCGAGCGGAAGAGCGGGGTCCACGCAGGTGTCGTCGTCGCCGTCACGAGGATCTCGCCTGTGCTCACGCGCGCGAAGTCGTCGGCGCTCGCGACGACGCGCGCGACGCCTTCGGCGACGCCCGCCGACGCACCCGCGCCCGCGAGTGCGCGGCCGCCCGAGCCGTAGAACTTCTCGAGCGTCGCGTGCCGTTCGGCGTCCTGCGGCGGCTCGCCGAGGAACGGCCTCGGTCCCTCCGCGAGGCCGCGTGCGAGCTCCGCTCGCTGCTCGGCGACGACCGCGGGCAGGTCGAGCTCTTCCGTCAGGGCAGCGCGCAGAACGGTGCGAGGCAGCAGCCACACGTCGCCGGTCGCGTCGAGCACGCCCTCGGCGGCGAGGCGCCGGCCGAACCCGAGCAGCACCTCGCGCGTCGCCAGCAGGCCCGGGTAGTCGATGTGCGCCGTGTGGCTTTCCTTCAGCTCGAAGGCCTGGGCGCAGGCGGCGTGCAGCTCCGCGAGCTCCACCGGCACGGGCTCGACCTTCGCCCGCGGCGCGGCCGGCCCGCCGCCTGCCAGCGCAAGGCGGATCGCCTCCAGCGTCAGCTGCGGGAGCTCGGCCTCGCGCGTGAGCGAGAGCTCGTGCCAGCGCGAACGCCCGCCGACGCCCTCCACCGGATCGAGGTAGTCGCCGAGCTCGTGCAACCAGCGTCGCCCCGGCGACGATTCGCCGAGCCGCGCGAGCGCGTGCTCGACGGCCAGGTCGCGCACGAGGTGGTCGACGCGCAGCTCCCGCGCACGCCGGGCGAGGATGTCGATCCCTTCGTCGGCATGTGGCGTCTCGAGCAGGCGATACGGCGCGAGCGGATCGCCGTCGCCGTACAGCTCCACGTAACGGTCGCGGAAGAGCTCGGCGGCAAACTGTGCCGGGAGGACGACGAGGAAGTGGAGCGTCCACTGCTCTCGGACGAGCTCCCACATGCGGTCGAAGAGCAGCGCCGCCTCCGCCGGCGCAGGCAGCTCAGGTCGCTGCTCCCAGAGCTCGTGCGTGATCGCCCAGGTTCGCGGACGGTGCGTGTGCGCCCAGCGCGCGGGCAGCGTGAGCGCAGCCTCGCGCAGCACCGTCGGGTCGTGCTCCCACTCGGGGTCGAGCTCGCCCTCGTAGGCCCAGCCGAGCTCGGTGCGCGTGCGGAAGCCGCCGAACGGCGCCCCGAGCGTGCGCGCCGCGTCGTGCAGGCCGAGCCCGACCGCCTCGAACCAGACCGTCGCCGAGAGCGGCGTCATCTGCTCGGGGTAGTGCGACGGGTCGCGGAGCCAGGTGGCCGGTTCCATCAGAGGGTCGTGATCGCACGGCATTGGACGAGCCAGAGCATGCGCCCTTCCCAGCAGAACTCGACGTCGACCGGTTTCCCGAAGCCGCGCGCCGCGGCACGCACGAGCTCGGCGATCTGCCGCGCCTCGTCGTCGCGCAGCGCACGCACGGCTGCGGCCGCCCGGGCCCGCACGCGGCCGTCCGATATCCAGTAGCGATCGGGCGTGACGAGGCCCGAGACGACCCGCTCGCCGCCGCCGAGCGCGCACTCGACGAAGACCTCGTCGGCGCCGGAGACCGGGTCGCGCGAGAACGCGACGCCCGCTCGCGTCGCGCGCACCTCATGCTGGATCACCACCGCAACCTCGCCGCCTGCGCCGTACGACTCCGCGCGCGCCGTGCCCGCGCGAACGTGCTCGACCGCCGCCGCGAGGCCGGCGCGGTCGACCCCGAGCACCGTCTCGTACTGGCCCGCGAACGAGCGGTCGTCCGCGTCCTCGCCGATCGCGGACGAGCGCACCGCGAGCGGCTCGCCGAGGCGCGCGGCGATTGCGTCGCTGTCATCGAGCTGCGCGCCCGCCGGGAGAACGACGGCCGGCGGCACCGGCAGCCCGAGCTCGGCGAGGCGCGCGAGACCCGCCGCCTTGCCGCCGGCCTGCTCGAGCGTCGCGTCGCGTAGTTCGAGGATCACCAGGCGGGACGTTCGCACCAGCGGGCGAGGCGCTGCAAGGCGAACGCGAGCTCGTCGCGCTGCAGTCGCACGGCGGAGCCGTAGGGCGTGCCCGCGACGACCGGCTCCGGCCGCTCGTCGAGCACGGCGCGCAGGGTCAACCCGTGCGCGACGACGAGCACGTGGGGCTCGTCGCGTTCGAGCAGCCGGGAGAGCGCGCGCGCGAACCGGCGCAAGGTGTCACGGCGGCTTTCGCCGCCGGGCGCCGCCTCGGTGGGCGCGTGCGACGAGACCCAGTCCCGGTACTCCTCGAGCGGCCGCCCCTCGAACTCGCCGAAGCCGATGTCGCCGAGCTCGCCGTCGATCTCGACCGGCACGCCGCGACCCTCGAGCACGATCGCCGCCGTCTCGCGTGCGCGCAGCGCGCCGCTCGTGACGCACACCGCGGCCGGGAACGCGGCGAGCTGCGACCTGAGCGCCCGCGCCTGCTCGCGCCCGGCCGCGGTCAGCGGGCCGTCGCCCCCGACGATGCCGAGCGCGCTCTGCTCGCTCTCGCCGTGACGCGCGAGCACGACCTCATCCATCGATCCCGATCAACCGCGCGGGATTGTCGGCGACGAGCAGGCGCACCTCCGCCTCGGTCATCCCCGCCTCGAGCAGCCGCGAGCAGATCTTGCGGAACGAGTCCGCCGGGAACGGGTTTCCCGCCTGGCCGAGGTCGGAGCCGAGCGACGAGTGCTCGGGGCCGACCCAGCGCACCCAGTCGACGAGCGTGTCGATCTGCCAGTTGTGGAAGCTCGACTCTTCGTCGTACATGCACAGCGAGTGCTCGATCAGCGCGCCGAGCTCGACGAGCTGCTTCACCTCGTCCTTCGACGCCTCGATCACGAAGTTCGGGTGGTTGACGATCATCCGCCGCACGCCGTGCTCCTTCGCAGCGGCGAAGACGGCGATGATCGACTGCGCGGGCATGTGCCCCGACGCGAGCACGGCGTCGGCCTCGCCGATCATGCGCAGGATCTCGTGTACCTCCGGCCGCAGCGCGCCCTCACCGTTCGCGAACACGTCGATCGGCTCCTCGGGGATCAGGTCGACCGCGAGCGACGGGAACTTCAGCTGCGGGTGCTCACGGTGGTGCTCGATGTGCTTCGGCGAGGCGATCGTCGGGAACCAGACGACCTTGCCGCCCATCGCGAGCGACAGGTTGACGGCGTGTGGGTTCAGGCCGCCGACCTGCGTGTTCAGCGCGATGCCGCCGAAGACGTCGATGCCGGACGCGTCGATGCCGTGTGCGCGCAGGGCCGCGACGTCCGTCGCGGTGTCGTGGTGGTGCGACTTGACGACGATCGCTCGCATCCCGGCGTCGGCGGCGCGCTGCGCCGCCTCGGCCGCGTCCATGCGCCGCGGGAACGGCGAGGGATACGGATGCACGTGCAGGTCGACGGCGCCGTCGAGAATGCGCTCCACGATGTCCTTCATGCCGGCACCGCGAACGTCTGCAGGCCGTAGCCCATGATGCGGTGCGCGTAGTACGCCTCGACGAGCGGCTTCGCATCGACCGGCAGCGCTCCGCGCATCGCGAGCCAGTTCACGACCTCGACCGACTCCGTGCCGCCGAGCTTGATCAGCTCCTCGTAGGTGTAGCGCGTGAGCGCTTCGGGATCCTCGGCGAGCAGGCGCATGAACTTCTTGTCCCACTCCTCCTCCACGCGTCCGAAGTGCGGGCCGGTCAGCTGGTGCGAGAGCCCGCCGGTGCCGACGACGACGACGCTGATGTCCTCCTCGTAGGAGAGGATTGCGCGCCGGATCGCCTGCCCGAGCTTCCAGCAGCGAAGCGGCGACGGGAGCGGGTGCAGGATCACGTTCACCGCGAGCGGGACGATCGGGATCTTCCAGCCGTCGCCCTCGCTGAAGTCGACCATCGGGAGCGGCGAGATGACGCCGTGGTCGACCTCGAGCTCCTGGCAGATCGTGATGTCGAACTCGTCGGCGACGAGCGAGCGCGCGATGTGCCAGCCGAGCTTCGAGTCGCCCGGTACGGGCGGGAACGGCCGCGAGCCGAACCCCTCGTCCGCCACCGGGTAGCTGTCGGCGACGCCGAGCGCGAACGTCGGGTACGCGTTCAGGAAGAACTCGTCCATGTGGTCGTTGTAGATCACGACCAGCCGGTCGGGCCGGAGCTCTTCGAGCCATCCGGCGACCTCCTTGAACGGGCCGAAGAGCGGCTGCCATTCCTCCGACTCGCGAACCTCTTCGCCGGCGTCGTAGGTGTGCTCCATCGACGGCGCATGCGACGCGCCGATCCCTCCGATCACCCTAGCCATTCGCTCCTCCGCTCTCACGCATCTGCCTGCCGACGTC
>JAICTB010000226.1 GCA_025936595.1 Thermoleophilia bacterium
CCGGATGGGGCTCGGTTCGTGGCAGCGCGGGCGCGAGGTGATCTGGTCGAAGGTGCTGACGGCGTTGCAGGTGCCGATCTACCTGACGATTCACGGCATGGGTGTCGGCGAGCCCGGCGCCGGCCGCTGGCTCGATTCGAAGACGTTCGTCTTCAACGAGTCCGTCGTCGCGAACGAGGAAGGCCTACGGCAGATCGAGTTCATCCTGAACGGCCTCGGCATCGAGATGATCACGACGCACAGCCCCGGCTGGGTCGAGACGACGAACGAGGGCAACTGGGGCACCTCGCACGCCGACATGTTCCTGATGGTCCCGGATCACCGCGTCGCAGTACTCGCGCCGCACCTCGTCAACTACGGCTTCGTGCGCTACCTGATGCGGAACGACTGGAAGGTGATCGAGGTGCCGCCGGAGGAGTACTGGGATCTCGCGTGCAACGCGGTGACGCTCGCGCCGGGGAAGGTCGTGATGAACGCCGGCTCGCCGAAGGTCGTGAAGGAGCTCGAGCGAAACGACATCGAGGTCGTGCAGGTCGACTTCTCGGAGAGCCACAACTTCGCGATCGCCGGGCTCCATTGCGCGACCCTCGAGCTCGTCCGCGACCAGGACGGTGCCTCAGGCAGCTCGTAGGAGACCCGAGAGCAGCTCGTACGAGCGCAGTCGCGCGGCGTAGTCGTGGATCGCGGCGGCGACGATCACCTCGTCGGCGCCCGTCTCGGCGACGAACGCCTCGAGGCCGGTGCGTACCGTCTCGGGTGACCCGACGTAGGAGCGCCGCAGCATCGCGGAGGCCCGCTCCTTCTCCGGCGGCGTCCAGAACGACTCGATGTCGTCGATCGGCGGCGGCAGCTTGCCGCGGCGCCCGCGCAGGATGTTCGTGAACGACTGCTGCGCCGACGTGAAGAGCCGGCGTGCGCTCTCGTCGTCGTCGGCGACGATCACGTTCGCGCCGACCATCGCGTACGGCTTCTCGAGTTGCTCGGACGGCTCGAAGCTCGAGCGATACGCCTCGAGCGCGGGCAGCAGCGCCTCCGGTGCGAAATGCGATGCGAACGCGTAGGGCAGGCCGAGCAAGGCCGCGAGCTGGGCGCCGAAGAGGCTCGAGCCGAGGATCCAGAGCGGTACCTTGGCGCCGGCGCCCGGCGTCGCCTGCACGCGCTGGCCCGGCAGCGGGTCGGCGAGGTAGCGCTGCAGCTCGACTACCTCCTGCGGGAACGTGTCGGCGCTCGTCGGGTCGCGCCGCAGCGCCAGGACGGTCAGCTGATCGGTCCCGGGCGCGCGGCCGAGGCCGAGGTCGATGCGCCCTGGATGGAGCGCCTCGAGCGTGCCGAACTGCTCGGCGATCACGATCGGGGCGTGGTTCGGCAGCATGACGCCGCCCGCGCCGACGCGGATCGTCGTCGTCCCAGCCGCAACGTGGGCGATCACGACCGCCGTCGCGGCGCTGGCGATCCCGACCGCATTGTGGTGCTCCGCGAGCCAGAAGCGGTTGTAACCCCAGCGCTCCGCGTGCTGCGCGAGGTCGAGCGAGTTCCGAAGCGCGTCGGCCGCCGTCGCGCCTTCGACGATCGGCGCGAGGTCGAGAATCGAGAGCGGCGGGAGCGCCATCGCGTAACTCTGCCCGGGCGGGGTCAGCCGCCCGCGAGCTTGACCGCGTAGCCCTGTTCGGCGAGCCGTGCCGCGACCTTCTCGCGGTGGTCGCCCTGGATCTCGACGGCGCCGTCCTTCGCGGAGCCGCCCGCGCCGCAGAAGCGCTTCAGGTCCTTCGCGACAGCGTCCAGCTCGCGCGGCGGGAGCCCCCGCACGACGGTCATCGTCTTGCCGCCGCGCCCGCCCTTGCCGCGGAAGATGCGGACGACGCCGTCCTGCGGCAGGTCGGGCTGCTGCTTGCCTGCGCGACGGCCGCGGCTCGACACGGTCTGATCCTAGGGCCCCGCGAGCCATGTCCTTCCGAGACATCACGGGGTCTGACCCCGTTTTTCGCTGCTCAGCGCGGAATTCGAATCATTTGTCGCAGTTTCGTTGCGATTTTTCGTAGAGCTTCCACAACCGGGGTCTGACCCCGGTGTGTCGCTTCGGGTCGCGGCCGCGAAGGACAGGTCGAGCGTTCGGCCGAGGTCAGCGCGCCGCGAAGATGCCCTGGCCGCCGAGCTCCGTCTCGAAGAAGACGCTCGCCAGCTCGAGGTGCTCGTACAGCGCGTCCGCGGCAGCCTGCGGGTCGTGCGCCTCGCACGCCTCGACGAGCCGCTCGTCGAATGCGCGGTGCAGGTCCTGCGGCTCGCCGGCTGAGGCGAGGAGCGCGGGGCGGAAGCGCTCGGAGCGGTCCCAGGCGGGCCGGATCAACCCCACGAGCCACGGCGTCTGCGCCGCCTCGTACAGCGTGAAATGGAAGTCCGTATGCGCGCGCATCGTCTCGCGCACCTCTCCCGCGCCGCGCGTCTGGTCGAAGCGGTCGAGGCAGTCGCGGGCGCGGTCCGAATCCTCCTCCGTGAACCGCTCCGCCGCACGCCGCACCGCGAGCGACTCCAGCGCCAGGCGCACGGCGAACAGGTCGCGCAGCTCCTCGATGTCGAAATCCAGCACGCGCGCGCCCTGGTGCGGCACGTGCTTCGCGAGCCCGAGCGCCTCGAGCTGGCGTACGGCCTCCCGGATCGGCGAGATCGACATCCCGAGCGAGCGCGCCAGCTCGTCCAGCCGCAACGGCGTCCCCGCGGGCAGCTCGCCGAGAATGATCGCCTCCCGCAGCTGCTCCAGGGCGTACTCCGCCATCGTCCGGTGACGCATGCGCCCCTCAGGTGCCGGCTGCCTGACTCGAGACATCGCGGGTATGACCGTCCCATGCCCTTGATCAGATGTCAAACGCCGTGAGAGGATGGGTCGCGTGGCGCCCCGCGTCTCCGTGTCCCAGATCACGACGCTGAGGTCGAGCTTCGTGGACGACGTGCAGTCCTATGCCCGCGCGGGGCTGGACGGCATCGGCGTCTGGGAGCTGAAGCTGGGCGACGGCGACGACGCCCGCGCCCTCGAGGCCTTCGAGTCGAGCGGCCTCGCGTCCGCCGCCGCCGTGCCCGCGGTGCCGTCGATCCTGCCGCTGCCGCTTCTCGGCGGGCCGGCGGAGCCGGCGGAGCGAATCGAGGCGTACTGCCGCTCGCTGGAGCGACTCGCGCCCTTTCGCCCGAGCGGGCTCGTCCTCCTGACGGGCACCGCCGACGGGCGCGACGCCGACGCTGCGCGCGGCGCCGTCGTCAACGGCCTCCAGACGATCGGCGCCGAGGCGAAGCGGCTGGGCCTGCGGATCGGCATCGAGCCCTACCAGCGCGACGGGGGCGGGCCGTGGACGATCGTCAGCTCGATCCCCGAGGCGATCGAGCTGCTCCACGACGCGGGCGACCCGGAGGCGATCGGCATCCAGTTCGACGTGTGGCACCTCTGGAACACCCCGACCCTCTTCGCCGACATCGAGAACGAGCTCGAGCGCTTCGTCGGCGTGCACGTCTGCGACGTGCGCGAGCCGACGCGCAGCTGGGCTGACCGCGCGCTCCCCGGCGAGGGAGCCGCCGACGTTCCGCGGATCCTGCGCGCGCTCGACGACGCCGGCTGGAGCGGCCTCTACGACATCGAGATCTTCTCCGACGACGGAACGTTCGGCGCCGACTACACCGACTCGTACTGGGCGGCGCCCGCCGAGGAGACGCTCGCGCGCGCACGCGCCGCGTTCGACCAGTGTTGGACCCTGACCCCCCGGAAAGTGAAGGAGTACACATGAAACGACTGAGTTCCCGGATGGGGCTCATGCTGGTCGTGTTCGCGACCGCGCTGGTCGCACTTGCGGCGACGGCGGCCGCGCGCACGACGGCCTCCTCGGCCAGCCCGATCGTGATCGGCTGGGCGTTCGACAGCAAGGGCGCGATGGCGCCGTTCGACAACCCCGCGCTCGCTGCGGCGAAGCTGCGCGTCGCGCAGTGGAACAAGAAGGGCGGTGTCGAC
>JAICTB010000060.1 GCA_025936595.1 Thermoleophilia bacterium
CCTCGGCATGCTGACCGGAGCGGTCGGGCTGCGCATGCGCGACGTGCCGATCATCGCGAACCTGACGATGGCCGTCCTGCTGATCTTCTGCGGCGTGAACGTGCCGCTCGACAAGCTGCCGCGCTGGATGCACCTCGCCGCCGACGGACTGCCGCTCACGCACGCGATCGCGGCGGCGCGTCGCGTCGCCGACGGCGCGTCGCTCGGCAGCGTGACGACCTCCGTGCTCGTCGAGCTCGGGCTGGGATTCGCCTACCTCATGGTCGGCTTCGCGCTGCTTCGCTGGTTCGAGCTCGAGGGCCGGCGCCACGGGACGCTCGAGCGGGCATGAACGCCGCACGGATCGTCGCGAGCGGGTTCCGCACGAATCTGAAGATGCTCGGGACGTCGTCGTTCTTCCTGCTCACCTCGACGGTGCAGCCGGTGATCTTCGCGACCCTCGCATTCTTCATGTACCGCACCGGCGACCGCGCCGGCACCCGCTTCATGTCAGCGAGAGGGTTGCGCGGTCGCGCGCGAGCCGGGGCCTCTTCAACTGGATCCGCCCGGCGATGTACATCCCGACGATGCTCGGCAGCCCGCTCTTCCAGCTCATCTTCTTCACGAAGCTCGGCCAGTTCGCCCACGCCGAGAGCCGCGACTTCTACATCGTCGGCAACTCCGTGCAGGTGTGCGCGATGTCGTCCGTCTATGCGATGACGATGGCGGTCGCGAACGAGCGCTGGTTCGGGACGCTCGGGCCGCTCCTCGCCTCGCCCGCGAACCGCGCCGCCGTCTTCCTCGGCCGCGCGGTCCCGGTGCTCGCGAACGGCCTGCTCGTCTCCGCGTTCGCATTCGGGGCCGGCGTGGTCCTGCTCGGATTCCGGCCTGGGCTCGGATCGGCCCCCGCTCTCGCCCTGATCGTTCTCGTCACCGTCACCTCGTGCACGTGCTTCGGGATGCTGCTCGGCTCGATCGGCCTGCGCGCGAAGGACTTCTTCTTCGCGGCCAATCTCGCCTACTTCCTGATGCTGCTCTTCTGCGGCGTCAACGTGCCGCTCGACTCGCTGCCCGGCTGGATGAGCGGGATCGGGCGCTGCCTGCCGCTGACCCACGGCATCGCCGCGGCGCGGGAGGTGGCCTCGGGGCAGTCGCTTCCGAGCGTGAGCGGCCTCGTCTGGACGGAGCTCGAGATCGGCGCTGTATACGCGGCGGCTGCCTACCTCCTCTTCCGCCTCCTCGAGCGGGAATCGCGGCGGACCGCTGTGCTCGACGCGTACTAGAGTTCACCCGGAGCGGGGAGGGCTCACCCACCGCAACCGGCCCCGCGAAGACGCACGGCGGGAATGGGCGCCGGGGCCGGTCGCGCCGACGTTGAGAGGGTCTTGCGGCGCACGTTTCTCACCCTGCTGGTTGCGGCCGGCTTCTGCTTCTGCGCGCAGCCTGCTCTCGCAGGCGGCGGCAGCTACGCGTTTGCCGGCGGCACCGTCAAGGAGCAGGCGACGGTGCACGCGGCCCTCGATGCCTCGAGCTTCGACTGGAGCCTGATCCCGCAGACGATCACCGTGCATGTCGGCGCCTACGGCGACTCGTACTCCACTTATGGCAACGTCTTCCTCGACGCGACGCTGCTCGACTCCGGGCGCTTCTCGTGGGGTGTCGTGCAACACGAGTTCGGGCACCAGGTCGACTTCTTCCTGCTCGACGATGCCAAGCGCGCGCTCCTCCAGCGGCAGCTCGGCGGCATGGACTGGTGCTACACGACCACCGGGCTCGCACACGCGCAGCACGGCTGCGAGCGGTTCGCCTCCGAGCTCGCCTGGGCCTACTGGCCGTCGGCCGACAACTCGATGCGGCCGTCCGCGACGAACGACGAAGCCGGAGCGATGCCCGTGGCTGCGTTCCGCGCGCTGCTCGCCGAGCTCCTCGGCATCCCGAGCGTCGCCGCTGCGCCGGCGAGCGTGAAGGCGTACGCACCGGTCGCGAAGCCGAAGCCCAAGCTGAAGACACAGCCGAAGCAGCGCCGCAAGCGCTGATGTCGAGCCTCAGGCGATCAGTCGATCGCGCAGCGCCCGGGCGACCGCCTGCGTGCGCGTGTCGGCGTCGAGCTTGTCCATCGCCTTGCGCACGTGCGTGCGCACCGTCTCCGCGGAGATGAAGAGCCGCTTGCCGATCTCCTCGTTCGAGAGGCCGTCCGCGAGCAGGCGCAGCACGTCACGCTCCCGCTGGGTGAGCTGCGGCAACTTGTTGCCGACCGAGGACGCGGCAAGCGTTCCGGCGAGCACCGGGTCGACGTAGGTGCTCCCCGCCGCGGCCGACTGCACCGCGCGCACGAGGTCGTCCATCGGAGCCTCCTTGAGCACAAAGCCCCGCACGCCCGCGTCGAGCGCCTCCGTCAGGAGCGCGCGATCGCCGTAGCCCGTGTAGAGCAGGATCGCCGTCTCCGGGACGGAGCGCTGCGCGCGCCGTGCCAGCTCGATCCCGCCGAGCTTCGGCATCCGCACGTCGACCAGCGCGACCTGCGGCTTGCGCTGCTCGATCCGCTCGAGCGCCTCCTCGCCGTCGCGCGCGCGCGCCACGATCTCGATCCCCGCCTGCGCGAGGAACTCCGCCACGGCCTCGAGCACGGCGGGATGGTCGTCGGCGACGACGCACGTGATCGGCGCCTTCTCGGCGCTCAACGATCCACGCTCATCGGGATCCCCGATTCGGGGGACGGCCGCACCACATCTCTAGGGATATCGGCTGTGCCGGTCGCTGCCAATAGTTATCTCGTCCCCCAACGGACTCTTTCTCGATCCTTTTGCGGCCAAGCATCACACTTCCGGGAGCACCTGCGCGCGAGCGAGAGCTGGTCGACGCCGCGATCGCGGTCAACGACGCACCCACGCTGGACGCAGCATTCCAGATCCTGTGCGACGCCGGACGGTCGCTCGTCGGCGCCGACCGCGTCGAGCTCTCGGCCACGGAGCCAGAGCACGCGCGGGTCGTCGTCGAGCGCGCGCTCGATCGGACGCTGATCCGGGTGCCGCTCTGTACCGAGAACTGCAACCGTTCGCTCGACGCCGCGTGGGACTCGCAACTGGAAGTCGAGGAAGCCGAGCGTGCCGCGGAGCTGCTCGAAACGCTGACGCGGCTCACGTCGCTGTCCGAGCGTTCGCTGCGCGAGCGCGACCACCTCCACCTGGAGTTCGTTCTCGACGGCGTCGCCGACGGCGTCATCGTCAGCTCTGCGACGCGGGCGCGTCCGAATGCGGCGGCGCGCGCGATCCTCGCCATCCCCGACGGCGAGGACTTCGAGTTCCGCAGCTCGATGTTCAAGCCGCGCACGCTCGAGGGCGAGCCGTACGAGCTGGGGGGCGAGCAGATGCCGGGCAGGCACGCTGCCGAGACGGGCGAAGTCGGCAGGTTCCGCATTCGCGCAACCTCGCTCGACGGCCGCGAGCTGGTGCTCGACGGAAGCGTCTCCCCCGCCTCCGGCGGAGCGATCATCGTCTTTCGCGACGTCACGGCCGAGCACGCGCGCACCGTGCTCAACGAGCAGTACCTCTACGCGCTCTTCAACTCGATGCCGATCCCGCTCACCGTCGGGGACGCGCAGACGCGCGAGGTGCTCGCGGCGAACCAGGCATTCCTCGACCTGACCGGCTTCGGCCGCGACGAGGTCGTCGGGACGACGCCCCCGTTTCCGTGGTGGGACGCGCACGAGAGCGCGACCAAGGGCTTCACCGACGGCTCGGTCATCCACCGTGTCTTCCGCAGGAAGGACGGCAGCCCGATCCCGGCCGAGGTCCTCTCGCACGGGATTCCCGGGGACGACGGCAAGACCGCGCTCCTGCTCGGCGTGATCACCGACCTGTCGGAGAAGCGGCGCCTCGACCAGCAGCTCGTCCAGAGCGGCAAGCTCGCGGCGATCGGGGAGCTCGCGGCGGGTGTCGCGCACGAGATCAACAACCCGCTGTTCGCGATCCTCGGCCTGACCGAGTTCCTGCTCAAGGAATCCGAGCCCGGCTCGAAGGCGCATCAGCGGCTCGAGCTGATCCAGCAGACGGGTCTCGAGATCAAGGAGATCGTGCGCGCGCTACTCGACTTCGCGCGCGAAAATGCCGAAGAACGTCATGTCGTGCCGCTCGAAGACGTCATCCGCTCCACCGTCGACCTCGTCCGCCGCACGAACGCGCACAAGGGCGTCGAGCTCGTCGATGCGTACGATCATTCGGCCGTCGCGGTCAACGCGAGCCCGAACCAGCTCAAGCAGATCTTCCTGAACCTGATGGCAAACGCGCGGCAGGCGATGCCGAACGGCGGCACCGTGCGCGTCGGCGTGCACCGCGAGGGTGACTTCGCTGTCGCGACCGTCACCGACGACGGCCCCGGCATCGAGCCCGACGTCGTCGAGCGGATCTTCGAGCCGTTCTTCACCACCAAGCGGCTCACCGGCGGGACCGGGCTCGGCCTGTCGGTCAGCCTCGGCATCGCAGAGGCGCACGGCGGGACCCTCACCGTGACCACCGAGCCGGGACGCGGCACCTCGTTCTGCCTGCGCCTCCCCGCGGCCGACGAGGCGGCGTCATGAACCGCATCCTCGTGATCGACGACGAGGACGTCGTGCGCATGCTCGTGATGGAGATCCTCGACGCGGCGGGCTACACGGTCGAGGGTGCGGAGAGCGCGGAGCGGGCGCTGACCCTGCTCGAGACGACCGACTTCGACCTCGTCGTCAGTGACGTCGTCATGCCCGGCCTGTCCGGGCTGGAGCTGCTCGAGCTCGTGCACGAGCGCCGCGCATCGCTCCCCGTGGTGCTCGTCACCGGCGCCGGCACCTACGACACGCTCAGCCAGGCGCTGACACGCGGTGCGGCGGGGCTCGTCACGAAGCCGTTCTCGCACGCGCAGCTGCAGGCTGCCGTCGCCGACGCGCTGGAGCGCGCGGCGCGCAGCCGCGAGGAACTGCGCGAGCGGCTGCTCGCACCCACGCTCGCGAGTGCGCTCGCGAACGCAATCGAGGCGCGCGACTCGTACCTGCACGGGCACTGCGAGCGGCTCGCGTCGCTCGCCGTGCGCATGGCAGAGCTGAGCGGCTTCTCGCCGGAAGAGATCGAGACGGTTCGCCTGGGCGCGATCCTCCACGACGTCGGCAAGATCGGCATCCCGGACCGGGTGCTCCTCAAGCCGGCGGCACTCGACGACGAGGAACGCCGGATCGTGGAGGCGCACCCCGAGATCGGCGACAAGCTCCTCGAGCCGCTCGACCTGCTCGCCGCCGCACGCCCGATCGTCCGGCACCACCACGAGCGCTGGGACGGCGCCGGATATCCGGACCGCCTCGCCGGCGACTCGATCCCGGCCGGAGCGCGGATCGTCGCGGTCGCGGACTCGATCGAAGTGATGTCGTCGCGCCAGCTCTACCGGAGCTCGCGTACGCCCGCCCAGATCGTCGCGGAGCTGACCGCGTGCCGCGGCGCGCAGTGGGACCCGCAGTTCGTCGACCTCGCGCTGAGCCTGATCGAGTCGGGCGAGCTGGAGCTGCGGGCCGACGGCCTGCGCCTGCTCGACCGGACGGAGGAGCCGGCGGCACCCGAGAACCTGGCCGTGCTCCTGGTCCACGGGGAGAACGAGCATGCGGAGCTCCTGACCGACGCGCTCGAGCGCGCTCTCGAGGGCGCCGTCGTCGCGTGCGCAACGAGCGCGGCGAGCGCCTCTGAGCTTCTCTCCAGCTCGACGTGGTCGGTCGCGATCGTCGACCACAACCTGACCGACGGCAATGCCCTCGACGTGCTCGACATCCTGCGCTCCAGCCATCCCACCCTGCCGATCCTGATGCTGACGAGCCTCGGCTCGGAGGAGACGGCGATCGAGGCGTTCCGGCACGGCGCGAACGACTACGTGGTCAAGAACAACGGCTATCTCGACGCGCTTGCCCGGCGCGTTCAGGTCCTGGTGACCGCATGACGATAGAGGAAGGTGACGCCGTGATGAATCCTCGCTGCCTGATCGCCGACGACCACCCCGCTCTGACGTCCGCCGTCTCCTCGTTCCTCGCCGAGAGCGGCTTCGACATCGTCGGCCCGGTTCCCGACGGACGCCGCGCTGTCGCGCTCGCGTCGGAGGAGCAGCCTGACCTGGCGCTCGTCGACTACCGCATGCCGCGCCTCGCCGGTCTCGAGCTCGTGCTCGCGCTGCGCGAGGCCGCCCCGGCGACGCGCATCGTCGTGTACACCGCCGACGGGGACGAAGGCCTTGCCCATGAGGTGCTCGATGCGGGCGCAGTGGCGCTTGTCCTGAAGGAAGCACCGCTCGCAGATCTCGTCCGCGCGCTCGAAGCGGCGCTCGCAGGCGGCTCCTATCTCGACCCGGCACTGGCGCGCATGGCGCCGAAGAACAGCAAGCTCACGCAGCGCGAGCTCGACGTGCTCGGCCTGCTCGCCGAAGGCCTGCAGCACGAGGAGATCGGCCGCCGGTTGGGAATCAGCTCCGAGACCGTGCGCACGCACCTGCGGAAGGCTTCTGACCGGCTCGGCGCGGCCTCGCGCACGCAGGCCGTCGCGACCGCGCTCAGGATGGGCCTCATCACATGAACGCGGGCTCGACGGAGCTCGCGCCGGTTTTGCCGGCGGCATCGGGAGTCGATACGAGCACGAGCGCTCTCGAGCGCCATCTGGAAGTCGCGTCGCTCTCGGGTGAGGTGCGGGCCGTGATGACCGGGATCGTCGACAGCCTCCTGAAGCTCGCCGGCGTCGACGGCGCGTCGCTGTCGACGATCGACGGCGACGAGGCGTATTTCGCTGTCTGCGGCGGTGTCGACAAGGTGCTCGAGGGCAGCACGCTCCCACTCGAAGAGACGCTCGGCAAGGAGTGCCTGCGCCGGGGAGAGGTGACGCTCCTCCGCGCCACGACCGGTGCCGAGGTCGCGCGCTGCCTGACGCCCGGCGCCGGCTCGATCGTGCTCGCTCCGATCGAGTACGACGGCACGGTCCGCGGTGTGCTCGGCGTGCGAAGCGCGGACGCGACCGCGTTCGACACGCACGAGGTGACCATGATCGACCAGCTCTCACGAGGCGCCGCAATTGCGCTGCGGAACGCCGAGCTCGTCGAGCGACTGGCGGAAAGCGAGCGGCGCTACCGCGACCTGCACGCGCAGGCGGCAGACGCGACGCTCGTCGGCGATGTCGACGGCAACCTGAGCGACGCGAACATTGCCGCGACCGCCCTCCTCTGGTACTCGGTAGACGAGCTGCGCGGGATGAACGTCCGCTCGCTGTTCGTCGACCGGCCGAACGGGAATACGGCAGAGCGGCTGGAGCTGGCCGAGCGGGGAGAGGTGCGGGCCGAGCGCGCCCTCCGGCGCAAGGACGGTGCAGTGCTCGACGTCGAATACTCGAGCAGGCTCCTCGACGACGGCCGCGTGCACACCTCGCTGCGCGACGTCACCCGTCGGAAGCGCAACGAGGAGCGACTCCGGTCGAGCCTCGGCCGGCTGCACGCGATCGTGCAGACGCAGCAGGACATCTCGGCGCTGGAACTCGACCCGGACGCGGTGACCGCGACGATCGTCGAGCGCACCCGCCGACTCGCAGGAGCAGACGGCGTGACCGTGCAGTGGTTCGACGGCTGCGAGTCGGTCGTGCGCCACGCGTCCGGCGTCGCCGCGCAGCACATCGGCTTGCGGCTCGACCGGGCGGCGAGCCTCGTCGGCGTCGCCGCTCGCACCGGTGAGACCGTCTATGTCCCGGACATCGGCGCGGATCCGCGCGTCGACGTCGACGCGTGCCGCAGACTGAGTGCGCGCTCCCTGATCTGCACACCGCTCTACCGCGACGGCGAGATCGCCGGCGGCATGTCGGTGATCGGCTCCGTGCCGTCGGCGTTCGACGAGCTCGACGTCGAGACGTGCCGGCTGATGGCGGAGTTCGTCAGCACCGTGATCCGCAACTCGAACGAGCTGGAGGAACGCGGCCGCTTTGCGGAGGAGCTGCGGATGCAGGGCGACGTGGTCGGCCACATGCAGACCGGGCTCTGGGTCTGGGTGCAGGACGAGGCGGGAGAGTTCCGGCTCGACTACGCGAATGCGGCGAGCGACGCCGCTCTCGGCATCGCGTCGGGCGACATGCTGGGACAGCGTCTCGACGACGTGCTGCCCTCACGCCGGCACATGCCCACGATTCTCGGCCGCGTGCTCGAGACGGGAGAGCTCGTCGACCTCGGCGAGGTGGAGTACGGCGACGCGCGCATCGCGCCGAGCGTGTTCACCATGAAGGCATTTCCGCTCCCCGGCCGGCGCGTCGCCGTCACGTTCGAGAACGTGACCGACGCGGCGCGCGCACGCCGCGCGCTGCAGGAGAGCGAGGCACGGTTCCGCGGCGCCTTCAACGCCTCGTCGCTCGGCATGGCGCTGACCACGCTCGACGGCACATTCGTCCAGGTGAACGACCGGCTCGCCGAGATGCTGGGCTACTCCGTCCAGGAGCTCACGCGCCTCGGCGTCCGCGGCATCACGCACCCGCAGGACATCGAAGAGGACATGGCGTACGCCGAGAAGATGCGCTCCGGCGACATCGACTCGTATCAACGGGAAAAGCGCTACCTGTGCAAGGACGGCTCGATCCTCTGGGCCGAGCTGACCGTCTCGCTCGTCAGGGGATACGACGACACGCCCACCCACGTCGTCTCGCACGTGCAGGACATCACGGCACAGAAAGAGGCGAATCTCCTCTTCGAGGCGACGTTCGAACGCTCGATGGTGCCGAAGCTCGTGTGTGACGACGTGCGGCGGGTCACCGACGTGAACCAGGCGGCAGTGGAGCTGATCGGCATCGCCCGCGATGCCGTCGTCGGCCTCTCGATCGACGATCTGCTCCCCGGCGAGTCGGTGGCCGAGCTCTGGCCGACGTTCATGCGGGTCGGCACGATGGAGGCCGAGGTGACGCTGCACCGCCCGGACGGCGGTGAGCGCCGGATCGAGTTCGTCGCGACCGCGAACGTCCGGCCCGGACGCCACATCGCCGTCGTTCGCGACCTCACGCGGCAGAAGGAGCTCGAGGCCCAGCTCCGCCAGGCGCAGAAGATGGAGGCGGTCGGACGCCTCGCCGGCGGCGTCGCCCACGACTTCAACAACCTCTTGACGGCGATCGCCGGGTACAGCGAGTTCCTCATCTCCGGCCTCACGGACGACGACCGGCTGCGCCGGCACGCCGAGGAGATCAAGAAAGCCTCCGCGCGCGCCGCCGCGCTCACCGGGCAGCTGCTCGCGTTCAGCCGCCGCCAGGTCCTGCAACCGCGTGTCCTCGACCTGAACGCCGTCGTCTCCGACATGGACATGATGCTCCGGCGCCTGATCGGCGAGGACGTCGAGCTGGTGGCGATGCTCGAGACGAACCTCGCGACCGTGCGGGCCGACCCGACGCAGCTCGAGCAGGTGATCGTCAACCTCGCCGTCAACGCGCGCGACGCGATGCCGAACGGCGGCTCGCTGACGATCGAGACCGCGAACGTCGAGCTGGACGACGACGGCTTCGTCGAGCTCCGCATGACCGACACGGGCATCGGCATGACCGACACGGAACGTCACCAGCTCTTCGATCCGTTCTTCACGACGAAGGAGGGCGGCACCGGTCTCGGGCTCGCGACGGTGTACGGCATCGTCGAGCAGAGCGGAGGCACGATCGAGGTCGACTCCGCGCCCGGTATGGGCTCGTCGTTCCGGATCCTGCTGCCGCGCGTGGACGCGCCCGCCGAGGATCTCGCCGCCCCGCCCGCCGGTAGCTCGCCCGAGTCGGGCAGCGAGACGGTGCTGCTCGTCGAGGACGAGACGGTCGTGCGCCAGCTGGTTGCGGAGATCCTCGAGATGAACGGCTACACGGTGCTGCAGGCTGGCGACGGACCCTCCGCGCTCGAGCTCCTGCGCCGCCATAGCGGAACGATCGAGCTGCTCGTCACCGACGTCGTGATGCCCGGCATGAGCGGGCCCGAGGTTGCGCAGGCGGTGACGTCCATGCGCCCCGGCACACAGGTGCTCTACACGTCGGGCTACACCGACTCGGCGATCGGGCACCACGGCGTGCTCGAGCCCGACGTGGCGTTCCTGCAGAAGCCGTTCAGCGCGGACGACCTGACGCGCAAGGTGCGCGGGCTCCTCGACGGTCCCGTCGCCGTCGACTGACGCAGCGAGAACGACTAGAACTCCGCGGGACGTGCTCCCGCCGATCCTGCGCCGCAACCGGAACTTCCGCCGCTACTTCGCAGGCCAGGCGGTGTCGCTGCTCGGCGACCAGATCACGCTGATCGCGCTGCCGCTGACGGCCGTGCTCGCGTTGCACGCGACGGCGGGACAGATGGGCGCGCTCCTGACCGCGGCGCTCGTGCCGAACCTGCTCTTCGCGCTGCACGCGGGCGTGTGGATCGACCGGCGTGGCCGCCGCCGCGAGATGATGATCGCGACGGATCTCGGACGCGGCGTCCTGATCGCAACGATCCCGATCGCGTACGCGCTGGGGCACCTGACCTGGGCGCAGCTGTACGTCGTCGCGTTCCTGACGGGAACGCTGTCGGTGCTCTTCTCCGTCGCGTACGGCGCGTTCTTCCAGATCATCGTGCCGCGCGAGGACTACGTCGCGGCGAACTCGCTGATCCACGGCAGTCGCGCGTTCTCGTTCCTCGCGGGGAACAGCGTCGGCGGCGTGCTGGTGCAGCTCTTCCGCGGCCCCTATGCACTCGCGATCGACGCCGGCTCGTTCGTCTGGTCGGCGCTCTTCCTCGGCCGCATCGACACCGAGGAGCCGCCCGGCGCGCCGCGTGAGACGAGCGGGCTCCTGTCGGGCGCGCGCTGGATCCGCGGCAACGTGGTGATTCGCGCCGAGCTCCTCGGCGTCGCCACGCTCAACCTGTTCAACTTCATGTTCTTCGCGCTCGTCCTGCTCTACGCGACGCGGTCTCTCCACGTACGCCCTGCCGCGCTCGGGCTCGTGCTCGGCGCCGCCTCGGTCGGGACGGTGCTCGGCTCGTTCCTGACCGCGCGGGTCAGCAGGCGCATCGGCGTCGGGCCTGCGTTCATCGTCGGCTGCTTCCTCTTCCCCGCGCCGTTGATC
>JAICTB010000047.1 GCA_025936595.1 Thermoleophilia bacterium
CGACGATCGCAACCTGCACGGCTCCATGGTGTCAGACAGCCTGCTGCGGCTCGTGTAGCGCCGTTTGCGGGGACCCGTCCGGTCGAGACGCCCGGCGCGCGCACCGCACCGTCGTGTTTTCAGACCCCGGTTTTCGCGGCGTGCAGCGGCTCAGCCGATCTGCTTGCCCATCAGGGCGACGAAGGCGCGGATCTCGTCCGCGAACGCTCCGAACTCCGCCGACGGGATCTGCTGCGCCGCATCCGAGAGCGCCTCTTCGGGACGCGGGTGCGTCTCGACGATGATCCCATCCGCGCCCACGGCGACGGCGGCGCGCGCCAGCGGGAGCACGAGATCGCGGCGGCCCGCGGGGTGCGACGGGTCGACGATCACCGGCAGATGCGTCTCCATCTTCAGCGCTGCGACCGCGCCCAGGTCGAGCGTGTAGCGCGTCGCCGTCTCGAACGTCTTGATCCCGCGCTCGCAGAGGATGATCCGGTCGTTTCCCTCCTTGGCGACGTACTCGGCCGCCATCAGGAGCTCCTCGACCGACGTGGACGCCCCGCGCTTCAGGAGCACCGGCTTGTCGGTGCGCCCCACCTCGGCGAGCAGCAGGAAGTTCTGCGAGTTGCGCGCGCCGATCTGGATCACGTCCGCGGCGTCGAGCACCGCCTCGACGTGGCGGGGGTCCATCAGCTCGGTGACGATCGGAAGCCCGGTCTCCGCCTTTGCCTCGCGCAGGATGTCGAGCCCTTCGACCCCGATCCCCTGGAACGCGTACGGCGACGTGCGCGGCTTGAACGCACCGCCGCGCAGCCAGGTGGCGCCCGCGGCGGCGACGGCGCGCGCCGTCTCGAGCGTCTGCGCCCGCGTTTCGACCGAGCACGGTCCTGCGATCAAACCGAACCAGCCGTCGCCGACACGGCGGCCGTCGACCTCGATCACCGTCGGGTCGGGTGCGCTCTCACGCGCGACGAGCTTGTAGGGCTTGAGGATCGGCACCACGGACTCGACGCCGGGGAAGCCCTCGAGCGGCAGGAGCGCGAGCTGCTCGCGGTCGCCGATCAGGCCGATCACCGTCGCCTCGCGACCACGCTGCACGCGCGCGTCGATCCCCTGCTCGGCGAGCCGCGCGAGCACATGCTCGGTCTGGTCGCTCGTGGCCGACGCGCCCATGACGACGAGCAGCTCGGGAGATCCTGTGACGGCCATCGGTTCAGGGTATCCTCTGACCCGTGAGTCGCTTCCGCCGGATCGGCACGAGCTGGCGCCCCGGGCGCGGCGAGAGCCTGCTCGCGTAAGCGCAGCGCCGCGTCCATCGACAGCCGACCCTTTCGAGCCGACGAGGTGACTCCATGAGCAAGGCGTTCTCGGGCAGCAATGTTGTTTTTTCAGGCATCCAGGCGACGGGTGCCAAGCAACTCGGCAACTACATCGGCGCGATGCGCCAGTACGTGGCGACGCAGGACGAGGGCGAAGCGTTCTTCTGCATCGTCGACCTCCATTCGATCACCGCCGACTACGACCCGCAGGACCTGCACGACCGGACGCTCGACCTGGCCGCGCTCCTCTACGCGGTCGGGCTCGACCCCAAGCGGTGCACGCTCTTCCTGCAGAGCCACGTCACCGCGCATGCCGAGTCCGCGTGGCTGCTCTCGGCCGTCACCGGGTTCGGGCAACTCGGCCGCATGACCCAGTTCAAGGAGAAGGGCGAGGGCAAGGAGTTCGTCTCCGCGGGCCTCTTCACCTACCCGGTGCTGATGGCGGGCGACATCCTCCTCTACCAGACCGACATCGTCCCGGTCGGCGACGACCAGCGCCAGCACGTCGAGCTCGCGCGCGACATCGCTCAACGCTTCAACGCCCGCTACGGCGAGACGTTCACGATCCCGCGCGGCGTCTTCCCGCAGGTCGGCGCCCGGATCATGGACCTGCAGGAGCCGACGAAGAAGATGTCGACGTCGGCCGGCACGCCGCAGGGAACGGTGCTGATCCTCGACGAGCCCGACACGATCCGGAAGAAGTTCAAGACGGCGGTCACCGACTCGGGCCGCGAGGTGCGCTACGCCCCCGACGAGAAGCCGGGTGTCTCGAACCTGATCGAGATCCTGTCCGTTGCATCCGGGACGTCGATCCCCGAGGTGGAAGCGGCCTACGACGGCCGCGGCTACGGCGACCTGAAAGGGGACGTCGGCGAGGCGGTCGTCACGCTCTTCGCTCCCGTCAAGGAGCGCTACGCGGAGCTCCGCGCCGACGACGGCGAGCTGCGCCGGCTGCTCTCCGTGGGTGCCGAAAAGGCGCGGGAGACGGCGAAGCCGACCCTCGAGTCGATGTACGAGCGAATGGGGTTCGTCCTCCGCTGAACCCGGGAACGCCTCCCCCGGGGTTCGACGGGATGCTCGCCGCGAACACCCTCGGGTACGTCGAGCAGATGCAGGAGAACGGCGTACCGGTCACCTACGGGTACATCTCGGACGCGCACGACGTGCACACGCCGGATCCGGTGGCCGACACGATCCTCACGGCAGCAGCGAGCTTGCCGCGGTAGATCGCAGCTGTTCGACCTCGAGGGGCTCCAGCTCGCGCCAGGCGCCGGGCTCGAGCCCCTCGAGCGTCAGCGGGCCGTAGCGGCTGCGGTGCAGGCGCTTGACGCGGCGGCCGACCGCTTCGATCATCCGCTTCACTTGGCGGTTGCGCCCCTCGTGGATCGTCAGCTCGATGCGGGCGCCGTCCAGGCGCCGCACGACGGCCGGGCTGGAACGACCGTCGTGGAGCTCCACCCCGGCGCGCAGACGCTCGAGCTCGGCGTCGGTCGGCTGCGTCCAGCACTCGACCTCGTACACCTTGTCCACCTCGTAGCTCGGGTGAGCGAGCCTGTGCGCGAGCTCGCCGTCGTTCGTCAGGAGCAGCGCACCGGTCGTATCGGCATCGAGGCGGCCGACCGGGACGACGCGGGCCGGATGATCGACGAGATCGACGACCGTTCGCCGGCCCTGCGGGTCGCTCGCGGTCGTGACGGTGGCGGACGGCTTGTACAGGAGAACATAGGCGAGCTCCTGCCGCGCGAGCCGCCGCCCGTCGAGCGCGACCTGGTCGCCCGGCTGCACGACGGTGTGCAGCTCTCCCGGCGCACCGTTGACCGTCACGCGCCCCGCCTTGATCAGCTCGTCCGCCTTCCGCCGGGACGCGACGCCGGCGCGGGCGAGCCACGCGTTGAGCCGCATCAGCGCCGCCAGGCGATCCGGTCGGCCCACTCGTAGGAGCCGTAGTAGTTGTTCGTCGCACCGACGCGCGCGATGGGCCCGATGACCGCGCGGCGCGCGACGTCGTAGGCGAAGAGTGTGCCTCGGCCGCCGACTCCGCCGGGCGTCGTGCGGACGAAGGCGACGAAGCGGCGGTCGCCCGACCACATCGGCAGCTCGTCTGTCGTGCGGGCCGGCGGTTTCGTCCCCAGCAGCAAATGCGGCGTCGCGTGCGGCTTCGCCGCAACCGTCCAGAGCGACCGGTGCTCCTGCCCGAACGGGCTGTCCTGCGAGCTCGGGCCGGCGGAGACGACGAGCGTTCCCCCGGAGCAGTCGACCGCGTTCCAGCTCGTCTTTCCCCCCGCGGGGAGGACCGTCGACGGCCTCCAGGCCGGCGCGGAGGCGACCGCGATCCCGTCGCCGCTCGTCACGATGCGTCCGCCGTGGTTGGTCACGTACGCGAGCGTGTTCCCGCACCAGGCGACGAAGTCGGAGCGGCGGATCGACGAAGCGATCGCGGTTGCATGACCGGTGGCGACGTTGGCGACCAGCAGCGCCTCGCCGTCGGCGGCGAGCGAGTTGGAGTTCGGATACTCGCGATAGACGATGAAGCGTCCGTCCGGCGAGAAGCTCACGGGAACCGGCTGACCGGGCCGCGCGTCGACGATCTTGCGCAGCTCGCCGTTCGCGACGTCGGCCGACCAGATCGCGGTGCCGCGGACGAACGCAACGCTCTTCCCGTTCGGCGCGTAGACCGGCGACCCGGCGCCGCTGCCGTTCGGGACGAGCTGCCGCGTGAAGCGTCCCGGTGCGACGAGCAGGATGCCGCCCGTCTTCGTGGCCGCCGCGAGGACGTCCGCGGTCGGCGACCACGCCGCCGGCCCGGGAAGAACATGCGGCATCCCGCCCGCCGTCGAGACGTACCCGCGGTAGAACGAGACATAGCGCCCGTCCCGACTGAACGCGGGCGTGCCGGAGGCGCCGCGGCGCACGAGCGTCCTGGGCCGGCAATGCTCGAAGTCGACGACGCTCAACGCCCCCGCGTGCACGTACGCGAGAACCCCGAGGTCCGTGCCGGGGCAGCGCGCGCTCGCTGCGGCTCCGCCCCCGCCGCCGGAGGCGCTGCCCGTCGCGGTGTCGTGGCCGAGCACGGCCCACACCGCCGCACCGACGCCGAGCGCAGCCGCGATCGCGGCCGCGATCCGAAGCCGCCTGCGGCGCTGACGTGTCCGGGCTTCCTCGATCAGGAGCTCCGGATCGTCGGCGTGGACGCGTTCGGTGATCAGCACGGTGGTTCGACCCCCTTGTCGATGCGCGATAATGAAGCTATTCTTATTAGCACCATGCTCGCTGTCAAGTTCGAACAGGTCGCCGCCGAGATCCGCCGAGCGATTGCAGACGGCGAGGCGAAACCCGGCGAGCGGCTGCCGCCCGCGCGCGACCTCGCCGCCGTCCTCGGCGTGAACACGAACACGGTCCTGCGGGCGCTGCGGCTCCTCCGCGACGAGGGCCTGCTGGAGTTCCGCCGCGGCCGCGGCATCACCGTCGCCGGCACCGTGGAGCGCGGCTCGGTGATCACCCAGGCGCGCGAGCTCGTGCAGTTCGCACGCCGGCAGGGCTATACGACACACGAGCTCGTCGCGATCATCGAGCAGCTCGGCTAGATGTAGTTCCTGAGACGAGCTCCCTCGAACGGGTGGCTTCCTGGAGTCAAGGAAGCGTCCTCGCCGGCCGAATCCAGAAGGGTGAGCTCATGGTGGAGACGAGCCCCGGAGGCGATGCAGGTCAGCGACGGGCTGACCGCGCTTCGGCGGGACGGCTACACCGTCGTGCACGACCTGCGCCGCGATGTCGAGCTCGTCTCGGGGCCGAACGGGGCCTTTCTCGTCGAGGTGCGCTCGGGCGCGACGACGGCCGACGCGCGAAGCAAGGCCGCTGAGCTGCAGACCGAGCTTCGATGCGCCGTCACGCCCGTCCTGTGCGCGGGCGACCGCACGTTCCGCACCGACGGCGTGCTCGTCGCCGCCCGCGGCGAGCTCGCAGAGGCGATCCGCAGCGTTCCGGCGAAAGGCCGGCTCGCGCCCGAGCGCCTCTCGCAGTTCGGGCACAGCCTGAAAGTCTGAGCTACGCCGCTACGCCGGGCGCTTCTCGGCGACCGCTTCGAGCCGCTCACGGATCTCGGTTACGTCCGCACCGAGGTCGTCGGCGCGCGGGAGCGCGGCGAGCGATTCGAGGCCGAAGATGCGCTCGAAGAGCGGTGTCGTCCGGTAGCGGATCGCACCGAATTCGTTGTCGCGGCCGCCCTCGGCAATCAGGCCGCGCTCGACCAGGCCCGCGACGACGCCGTCGACGTTCACGCCGCGGATGCGCGCGATCTCCGGGCGCGACAGCGGTCCGAGATAGGCGACGATCGCGAGCGTCTCGAGGGCCGCCTGCGAGAGGCCCTTCTCGAGCGGCTTCTCAAAGAGGCGCGCGCACGCCTCGGAGGCGGCGACCGAGGCGCGAAACGCGAACCCGCCGGCAACGTGCTCGAGCACGATCCCCCCGCGCTCCTCCGAGAATCGCTCCGCGACGAGCTCGAGCGCCTCCTCCACCTGGGCCGGCTCGACCGCCGCGGCGGCGGCCAGGTCCTCGAGCGGGAGCGGCTGCGAGGCGACGACGAGGAGCGCCTCGAGCGTTCGCGAGAGCTCGACTGCGGGCGTGCCCTGCGACGTGATCAGGCGGAGCGGGCTGGCGGCGTTCCTGAAATCTTCCACGAGAGACTCCTTTCAGCGTCGGGACGCGAAATCCTTATCGAAGCGAACGGCGCGACCTGCGCGATCGCGATCTCGTTCTGCTTGCGCAGCTCCAGCAGGGCGAGGAACGCCACGGCGACCTCGACGCGCGAGAGCCCCTCCACCTCCTGGTCGAAGTCGAAGCGGCTGCGGCGCCGCAGGAGCGAGCGCCAGCGGTCGAGGAACTGCCCCACCGGCGGGAACCGGAGCGCCATGTGCGCGGTCGAGGGCTCGGGCGGCTCCACGGCGAGGAGCCGCAGCGCTGCGACGAGCTTCTCCGGATCCTGCTGCGCGAGCCTGCGCTCCGGCCGCGGCGCAAGCGGCGCCGGCCCGGCGCGGAAGTGCAGGTCGCGCCGTTCGTCGAGCCGGTCGCGCAGCCAGTGCGCCACCTCCTTCGCGCGCCGGTACTCCGCGAGGCGGCGGGCGAGCTCTTCGGCCGCCTCCTCGGGCTCGAGCTCGGCGAGCTCGGCCTCCTCGTCCGGGAACATCGCGCGCGCCTTCAGCTCGAGCAAGGCGGAGATGAGAATGAGGAACTCGCCGCAGGCGTCGAGGTCGAGCTCGCCCTTCCCGGCGAGATGCTCGACGAACGCGATCACGATCTCGGCGAGGTCGACCTCCTGCAGCGGCAGCTCCTCGCGCAGGACGAGCGAGAGCAGCAGATCGAACGGCCCCTCGAACGCGTCGAGGTCGAGCTCCAGTTCGCGGACGGCTACGGGCACCGATCTACGGTAGCCGCGTTACCGGACGCGGCCTTTCGGGATCGCCATGGCCGGGCCCTTCGGCACGTCGTGGCGCGGCTCGCGCACGCCTCGTTCGGGATCGCGCCGCTGGCGCCAGACGAAGTACGCAACGGCGCCGACGAAGACGACGATCGAGACCCACGCGTTCAGCCGCAAGCCGGCGAAGTGGTGTGCGGGGTCGATGCGCAGGAGCTCCTCGAAGAACCGGCCGAAGCAGTACCAGGCGACGTAGAGCGCGAAGAGGCCGGGTGCTCGGATCTTGAAGCGCCGCGCGACGTAGAGCAGCACGGCGACGCCGACCAGGTTCCAGATCAGCTCGTAGAGGAACGTCGGGTGGAACGTCGCGCGGTCGAAGTACTGGACGGGACGGTGCGCCGCATCGATCTTCAGGCCCCACGGCAGCGTCGTCGGCTTGCCGAAGAGCTCCTGATTCCACCAGTTACCGATGCGGCCGACGGCCTGCGCGAGCAGGAGCCCCGGCGCGGCCGCGTCGAGGAACGTCGCGACGCTGAAGCCGGCGCGCCGCACGACGACCGCGCCGGCAAGTGCGCCGAAGAGGATGCCGCCCCAGATCCCGAGACCGCCCTTCCACACTTCGAAGATCCCCTCCCACTTCGGCGTCGGCACCTCGTTCCACGACGTGACGTCGTGATACGCGCGCGCGCCGATCACGCCGAAGGCGACGCCCCAGACGGCCACGCGCGTGACGAGCTCGAACTCGCCGCCGAGCGCGGTCCAGCGGCGGCCGCTCAGCCAGATCGCCGCCACGATCGCAACCAGGAGCGTCAGCCCGTACATGTGCAGCTGGAGCGGGCCGAGATGGACGACGCCGGTGTGCGGGCTCGGGATGAACGCGACCATCACGGGCGATTCTGCCCGTGCGAGCGGCTAGATGAGGATCTGAAGCGCGAGCTCGGTCGTGCAGCCGCGCTGGAGCAGCTCGGCCGCTCGGTGCAGATCGACGTCGGTGCGCGCCGCGAGCTCGGCGGCCGCAGCCGGGGGATAGCCGGCCCGCTCGAGCTCCTCGGCGCGCCACCGCTCGACGAGCTCTTGCTCGGTGGGCCTGACGTTGGTTTCTGCTGTCGGCATCTGGTTCGCTCGTCTCCTAACCCTCTGTTCGGTAAAACGCGCGACGTGGTTCTCCCCATGCCGGGGGATTTGCAGAATTAACGGAATCCTCACCGTAGAACACATTTTCTAAAGCCTGCTAGCTTGGGGATAGAAGATGGACCAGCTCGAGGCAGTCGGCGATCCGGAGCTGCGCGACGCGCTCCTCTTCGCACGCGGCCAGGCGCGCCCGATCACCGCCGACGAGCTCGCGGAGGAGCAGGGCGTCCACCGGAACGTCGCCCGCTCCCGTCTCGAGCGCCTCGTCGACGCGGGCCTGCTCGCGACCGCCTACGAGCGCCGCACCGGCCGCAGCGGCCCCGGGGCGGGCCGACCCGCGAAGACGTATGCGGTCGTGCCGGGCCTCGCGCCGATCGAGTTCCCGGAGCGGCATTACGAGGCGCTGCTCGGGCTGCTGCTCGAAGGCGTCTCGGCGAAGCGCCTGCACGCGATCGGCGTGTCGTTCGGGGAGGAGCTCGCCCGAAACGCCGGCCTCCGCGCGAGCAGGGCGCCGAAGCGCGCCTTCGAGGAGATGTGCCGGGCGGTGCGCAGCCTCGGCTATCAGGCGTCGCTCGAGGAGCTCGAGGGGACGACCGCCGTCGTCGCGACGCCAACGTGCCCTCTGCGCCCGCTCGTGCGCGCGCAGGCGAAGGCGGCCGAGATCGATCGCGGCATGTGGGCCGGCCTCGCCGCGCACGCGCTCGCGGGCGCGGAGGTGCAGCAGGTCGAGTGCGAGACGCGCGACTGTCTCGTCGATCACGCATCCTGCCGCGTCCTGATCAGGCTGCGCGCTCTAAATACTTCTGTTTGATATATAGATGGCATGACGTTCATCAATCGGCTTTTGCACGGACCGCCCGGGCACCCCGCCCACCCACCGCTGACGGACGCGACGATCGGGATGTTCGTGCTCGCCGCGGGGCTTGCGGTGCTCGGGAAGCTCGCCGTCGCGCCCGACAAGCTCGGGCCGGCGGCCTGGCTGGCGATCGTCGGCGGACTGATCGTCGCAGCGCCGACGGCCATGACCGGCTTCGCGGACTGGGTGACGATCGAGTGGGGCACGCCGCGGTGGAGGACCGCCACGATCCACCTCACCGCGATGGTCAGCTCTGTCACGCTGTACGCGGTGGGCGCATGGCTCCAGTGGCCCGGGTACCGCGACGGTTCGGTCACGACCGGCGGGCTCGTGCTCGCGCTCGCCGGGTTCTGCGCGCTCACGACCGGCGGCTGGTTCGGCGGCAAGGTCGTGTTCGTCCATGGCATGCGAGTCGAGGAGGGATAGAGAGATGGACTGGGCTGCACTGATTCTCTGGGTACTCACCGCGGGCGGCGGGTTTGTCTTGCTCGCGATCTGGCTAAAGGCGGGTGGCATGAGCCAGCGTTCGTCGGGCCGCATCCGTCCGGCCGTCATCCTCAGCCACTTCGGGCTCGCAGCAACAGGGCTCGTGCTCTGGATCATCTATGTCGCGAGCGACTCGAGCACGGTCGCGTGGATTGCGTTCGCACTCCTGCTCGTCGTCGCGCTGATCGGGTTCACGATGTTCGGCATGTGGCTGTCGCAGCGCAGCAAGCGTGATGGCGAGGCGGCGGAGCAGCGCTTCCCGGTGCCGATCGTCGGCCTGCACGGCCTGCTCGCGGCGACAACGCTCGTGCTCGTGTTTCTGGCCGCGGCAGGTATCGGTTCGTGACGATCTCGTTCTCGGAGCGGTACGCACCCGAGCGCCTCGCGGAGGACGAGGCGCTCGAGCGTTCGCGCGCGCACCTCGACCTGATGCGTGCACGCCGCTCTGTGCGGCACTTCTCGGACGAGCCGGTGCCGCGCGAGCTCGTGGAGAACGCGCTGCGCGTCGCCGGGTCGGCGCCGTCGGGCGCCAACCAGCAGCCGTGGACGTTCGTCGTGATCACGGACGACGAGACGAAGCAGCGCATCCGCGACGGCGCCGAGCGGGAAGAGCGGCTGCTCTACGAGGAGCGCGCGACCGAGGAGTACTTGCACGCGATCGAGCCGATCGGAACGGATGCGGTGAAGCCGCACCTGACCGAGGCGCCGTACCTGATCGCGGTGTTCGAGCAGGCATGGCGTTTTGGCGAGGACGGAGACAAGCGCAAGCATTACTACGTGCGCGAGTCGGTCGGGATCGCCGTGGGCTTCCTGCTGACGGCGCTGCACGCATCCGGGCTTGCGGCGCTCACGCATGCGCCCTCGCCGATGGGCTTTCTCAAGGAGATCCTCGACCGGCCGGAGAACGAACGGCCGTTCCTGCTGATCCCCGTCGGCTATCCGGCTGAGCACGCCGAGGTGCCAGCGCTCGAGAAGAAGTCGCTCGAGGACTTCGCGGAGTTCGTCTGATGCGCTACGCGACGGCTGACTCGCCGAGCAGCATCTTCACCTCGGCATAGAAGTCCGGCGCGGGCTTCACCTTGTAGCTCGGGCCGAACGCGTAGACCTTCTTCCCCTGCGACGTGAGCAGGTCGGCGTAGACGGGTGACTCCCCCGGGAAGTCCCTGATCAGCGCGGCAAGCTCGCGGATCGTTCCCGCGGCCGCGGTCGTGGCGTCGATCTTGATCCGTACCTCGCGCATCTCCGGAACCGCTTCGAACGCGGCGAGCTCGAGCGCGACGAGCTTCGTCTCACCCTCCTTGCGATCGATGCGGCCCTTCACGATCAGGACGCGGTCCGCCGTGCAAAGCTCGCGCGCCTTCTCGTAGGTCGTATTGAAGACGACGGCCTCGATACCGCCGGTGACGTCCTCCATCCGCAGGAACACCATCGCGTCGCCGCGCTTCGTCGTCATGTGGCGAACGGAGCCGACGATGCCGCCGATCGTGACGACCTCACCGTCGCGGCGGCGGTCGAGCTCGGCGATCGTCGCGTCGGACTTGCGCCGCAGCTGGTCGCGGATCGACGAGAGCGGATGCTCGGAGACGTACAGGCCGAGCACCTCCTTCTCGAGGCGCAGCAGCTCGTTCTTCTCGTACTCGTCGGACGAGACCGGCGGGTGGTGCTTCGGCTTCTCGTCCTCGGCTGGGCCGAGGTCGAAGATCGAGCCCTGCCCCGCGAGCCGGTCGGCCTGCTGTTTCTGCCCCCAGGCCGACGCCTGCTCGAGCACCTCGAGCGCGCCCTTGCGCGATCCTGGCAGGGCGCCGCATTTCACGAGCGCCTCGAGCACGCGCTTGTTCGACACCGTCGAGTCGACACGCTCGACGAAGTCCCAGATCGACTCGAAGGACCCGCCCTCGTCGCGCGCCGAGATGATCGCGCGGCAGGCGTTCTCCCCCACGCCCTTCACCGCGTTCAACCCGAAGCGGATCTTGCCGTCGCGCACGGCGAAGTCGGTCATCGACTCGTTCACGTCGGGCGGCAGAACCTCGATGCCGAGCTCGTGACACGCGTTGACGTAGATCGGCACGCGGTCCTTGGTCGACATCACCGAGCTGATCAGCGCCGCCATGTACTCGCACGGGTGATTCGCGCGCAGCCACGCGGTCTGGTAGGCGATGAGCGCGTAACAGGCGGCATGCGCCTTCGGGAACGAGTAGTCGGCCGCCTTCTCGACGTCCTCCCACAGCTGCTTCGCGGCGGCCGGCGTCACGTTCTGTTCGGCCGCGCCGTCCATGAACTTGTCCTTCAGGGAGTCCATCAGCGCGCGGATCTTCTTGCCGATCGCCTTGCGCAGGTCGTCGGCCTCGCTGATCGAGAAGCCGGCAAGCTCACGCGCGATGCGCATATAGGACTCCTGGTAGATGCAAATTCCGAAGGTGCCCTTGAGGATCGGCTCGAGGCGCTTGTCGACGTACGTGACGGCTTCCTGGCCGGCCTTCCGCTTGCCGTAGCTCGGGATGTACGCCATCGGCCCCGGCCGGTAGAGCGCGACGAGCGCGATCAGGTCCTCGAAGACGGTGGGCTTCACCTGGCGGAGCGCGTCGCGCATTCCCGACGACTCGAACTGGAAGACGCCGGCCGCCTCGCCACGCGCGAGCATCGCGTAGGTCTTCTTGTCGTCGAGCGGGATCTTCTCGATGTCGAGCCCGCCGAGCAGTGCGCACGCCTTGTCGATCACGTCGAGGTTGCGCAGGCCGAGGAAGTCCATCTTGAGGAGGCCGAGCGCCTCGATGTCCTTCATCGGGAACTGCGTGACGATCTCCTGGTCCGCGCCCTTCTGCTGCAACGGCACGACGTCGATCAGCGGCTCGGCGCCGATCACGACGCCTGCAGCGTGGATCGAGTCGGCGCGCGTGAGCCCTTCGAGCGGCAGCGCGAGGTCGACGATCTCCTTCGCGACCGGGTCGCCGTCGATCGTCTTCCGGAGCTCCGCGCCCGGCTTCAGGCACTC
>JAICTB010000245.1 GCA_025936595.1 Thermoleophilia bacterium
GCCGCGCCTCGATGCCCCCGGACGGCTCCGCCTCGCCTCGCTGCGCGGCAAGGTCGTCGTCGTGAACTTCTGGCAGTCGTCGTGCGTGCCGTGCAAGCAGGAGGCGAAGGCGCTTGCGGCCGCGTCGGCGCACTGGCGGACTCGGGACGTGGTCTTCGTCGGCGTTGACTCGCTGGACCTGAAGAGCACGGGCCGCGCCTACATGAAGCATTACGACGTCGAGTACCCCAACGTACGCGACGCGCTCGGCTCGACGTACCCGAACTGGGGCGTCACCGGCACACCCGAAACGTTCTTCATCGATCGCCGCGGCCGTGTCGTGCCGCCGCACATCATCGGGCAGGCCTCTCGTCAGAGACTGGACGAGGGCATCCGGCGCGCGCTCAGGTCGTGAGGCTCCTCGCCGCTGCCGTCGCGGCGCTCGCGCTCGCGGCGCCCGCAGCAGCGTGCGTCCATCCGGCGAGCCAGTCGAAGCTCGAAGCCGAGCTCGTCTGCCTCCAGTGCCACACGACGCTCGACGAGTCGAGCTCGCCGTTCGCGAACCAGATGAAAGCGGACGTCGCGCGCCAGATCGCGCTCTGCCGGAGCGAGCAGCAGATTCTCGACTCGATGGTCGCGCAGTTCGGGCCGACGGTTCTCTCGACGCCGCAGACGCACGGATTCGACCTGCTCGCGTGGATCCTGCCGCTGGGCGGCGCGCTGCTCGGCGCGGCCGCGCTCGCCGCGGGCGCGTGGCACTGGTCGCGCGGGCGCGGCCCGCACGATCCACCGCCGTCGGGCGCGCTCGACCCGGCCGACGAACGGCTCGTCGACGAGGAGCTCGCCCGGTTTTGATCGAGAAGCTGCCCGTTGCGTTTCTCGCCGGTCTCGTCTCCGTCGTCACCCCGTGCGTGCTGCCGCTCGTCCCGGGCTATCTCTCGGCGATATCGGCCGTCGAGATCGACCGCCTCGGCGACCGCGGCGTCGGGCGGCGGATCGCGTTCGCGAGCCTCCCGTTCATCCTCGGCTTCACGCTCGTCTTCGTCGTGCTCGGTGCCGGCGCGGCCGCGGTCGGCAGCGCCGTCGACAAGCAGACGCAGCTGAAGATCGCCGGGTTCGTGCTCGTCGTGCTCGGCCTCGCGTTCATCGGGCTCCTGCCGTGGCCGGAGCGCGCGGTCGCGCCGAACCTGCTCCAGGGCGCCCGTCGCCGCGGCTCGAAGGCGCTTCTCGGCGGGGCGTTCGCCGTCTGCGCCGCGCCGTGCATCGGCACCGTCCTCGCGTCGATCCTCGTGCTCGCATCGAGCTCCGGCTCGATCGCGCGGGGGATCGTCCTCCTGGTCGCGTACTCGTTCGGCCTCGGCGCCGCGTTCGTCATCGCCGGCATCGCGTTCGCGCACGCGATGCGAGCGTTCCGCTTCGTCCGCGACCACTACGCAGTCGTGCGCGGCATCTCAGGCGCCGTTCTCGTCGCGCTCGGTCTCCTCCTCTTCTTCAACCGCGACTGGTGGTTGCAGGTGGCGCTCGACCAGGTGTTCACGCGGATCGGCCTCAGCTCGCTGTAGCGCGCCGAGCAGCAGCTCGACGTCGAGGCCGCGGTGTGCTGGCGCGAACGCCGCCAGCCGGTGCAGCGCCTTCCCGCGCTGGCTCTCGGCCGCGACCGCACGGCCGCGGCCGCGCTGGTACGCGGAGACGACGACGTGCACGAGCCCCTGGAAGAAGTCCCGTTCGCGGGTGTCGCAGGCGCGCCACGCCGTCTCGAACGCCTCGTGCGCCTCGAAGAACGCGCCCGAGCGGGCGAGCGCGAGCCCGTGTTGGTACTCCCGTTCGACCTTGCTAGATTCGAGCCCAGGCATGGCGACGATCCTGCTCTGTGGGGTCGACCTCTTCATCCGGGGCAAGCTCGAAGCGCTCCTCCCGGAGCATCGCTTCGAGACTTCGGACGGGGTCGAGCCGCCCGATCTCGTAATCGCAGACATTGCGCGGATCGACGCGGACGACGTCGCCGACACCTATCCGGAGGTGCCGATTCTCGGCTTCACGAACCACACCGACACGGCCGGGTTGCGGCGCGGTCATGCTGCGGGATTCGACCAGGTGGTCGCGAAATCGGCGCTCTTCGAGCGCACGCATGAACTGATCGACGCTCTGATCACGTCGGTAGAGTAGGTCGCCGTGACGTACATCATCGCCGAGCCGTGCATCGACATCAAGGATCGCTCCTGCGTCGATGTCTGCCCCGTCGACTGCATCCACGAAGCCGGGCGCATCCTCGTGATCGATCCCGAGGAGTGCATCGACTGCGGCGCCTGCGAGCCGGAGTGCCCCGTCGAGGCGATCTTCCCGGAGGATGCGCTGCCCGACAAGTGGGAGCCGTTCGTGCGGATCAACTACGCCTACGGCGAGGGGATGGACGTGGTCAACACCCTCACGGACGCGTACGCCACCGAGCACAACGTCCAGAACGAACCGCTGGAGTAAGGTCCTTCCGGTCCGAACCGCCGGGCTTGCGCGAGCGAATCCGGTCTGGATCAGTATGGCCTCCGACGACCTTCACGAGCTCTCCGCCCTGTACGCGCTCGACGCGCTGACCGGGGACGATCGGGCGCGTTTCGAGGAGCACCTCGAAAGGTGCGATCGCTGCCGCGACGAGCTGGCAGGGCTCCGCGGAGCCGCATCGGCGCTTGCGTTTGCCGTCGAAGGCCCTCGGCCGCCTGTAGCGCTGCGCAGCCGCATCCTCGACGCCGTCGCTGCCGAGGGGCAGACCGTCGTGCCGCTCCGCCCGCGCCGCACGATCGCCGTGTCGGTCGCCGCCGCGGCGGCCGTCGCGGCGACGGCCGCCGCCGTGGCGTTCGGCGTCTGGGCCGCCTCGCTGCACTCCTCCCTTGCCCACGAGCGTGCCGCGGTGCGGGTGCTCGGCGACCCGAACGCGCGGCGCGTCCCGGTGTCGGGCGCCCGCGGACAGCTCGTCGTCGCGCAGTCGGGGGACGCGGTGCTCGCGGTCGCGCTTCCCGCGCCGCCGAAGGGCAAGACGTACGAGGCGTGGATCGCGAACGGTTCGGTTCGTCGTGCAGGTGAGTTCGACGGTCGCACGCTCTCGCTCACCGGGCGCGTCGAACGCGGCGCGCGCGTGCTCGTCACGCTCGAACAAGCCGGCGGCGTCGA
>JAICTB010000286.1 GCA_025936595.1 Thermoleophilia bacterium
AGCACCTCGGGCGTCTGCCCGGTGAGCTGCAGGTACGAGGCGGCGTCGACCCCGCGCGCCTCGAGACTGCGGCCGAGCCCGTTCAGGAGCTCGCGTGTCCGCGCCTCGACGAGCGGGCCTGCCGCCTGGAAGTTGGTCGCGCGCACGAGCTCGTCGATCGCGGCGGCGCGGAACAGCCCCTCCAGCTCGTCGTCGATCTGCGCGCGCAACCGGCCTTCGACGTCGGCGCGCAGCTCCGCCAGCGTGTCGAACTCGGTTCCCGCCTTCGCGAGGTCGTCGTCGAGCGGCGGCAGCACGGGCTCCTTCAGCTCCTTGAGCGTGACCGTCGCGGTGCGGCGCGCGCCGGTCGCGAGCTCGTACGCGATCTCGCGGCTCTCGCCGACGGAAAGCCCGCGAATGCCCGTCTCGATCTCCTCGACGAGCCGGTCCGAGCCGAGCTCGACGACGTAGTCCCGCTGCGCGGAGCCGTCGTCGGGCACGAGGTCGATGACTGCGGTGTCGCCGTCCTGCGCCGGGCGCCCTTCGACCGGGACGAGCGCGGCGGCGATGCGCTGCACCAGCTCGAGCTCGCCGCGCACGGCCTCCTCCGGCACCCCCGCCTCGTGCTTCGGCACCTCGAGCGTCGTCCAGTCCGCCGGCTCGGGCTTCGGCTGTACCTGGACGGTCGCTGAGAAGCGCCAGTCGGAGGTCTCCGACGGCAGGTCGTACTCGTACTCCGGCTGTGCGACGGGATTGACGCGCGCGACGGTCGCTGCGTTCCAGAACCAGCCGCCGATGTGACTCTCGACGGCCTCCGCGTAGAGACGCTCCTTGCCGATCCGCTGCAGGAGCAGAGGCATCGGCACCTTGCCTCGCCTGAAGCCGGGAATGCGGACCGTCGCGGCGAGATCGTTCGCCGCATGCTCGACCGCGTGATGCAGGTCGTGCGCCGTCACGTCGACGGTCAGCTTGACCTTGTTCTCGGGGAGCTCCTGGACCTGCGCGGGCATCGGTCCGGCCATTGAACCAGACCTGTACCTTGCTGGGCCGTGGACGTCGAGGCCGCGATCCGTGCGCGCAGGACGCACAAGCGGTACGGCCCGCAGCCCGTCTCCGACGAGACTCTGCGCGCGCTGCTCGACCTGGCCCGGTTCGCGCCGAATCACAAGCTGACCCAGCCGTGGCGCTTTCGGGTGCTCGGCCCGTCGATCCGGGCGCAGATCGAAGCGCTGGCCGGCGAGCAGGAAGCGGTGAAGCTCCGCCGCGCGCCGACGCTCGTGCTCGCGACGGCGAGCCTTTCGGGCGACCCGGTCGCCGACGAGGAGGACCTGCACGCGACCGCCTGCGCGGTCTACGCGATCCTGCTCGGCGCGACGGCGAGAGGGCTGGCGTCGTACTGGCGAACGCCGAAGTGCCTGCGTGAGCCCGACGTACGCACGGCACTCGACCTCGGCGGCGACGAGCGCGTGGTCGCGCTGATCCACCTCGGCCCGGCGCTCGGCGAGCCGCCCGCGAAGGCGCGCGCGCCGCTCGAGGCAATCGTGGAATTCGTGCCGTAGCCGGCCGCGCGTGCCGCTAGGTTTGACGACAGATGCGGGCGAACGACCCGTCCCGTCCCGTCGGGGCCTGGCGCAGCGGCTGGCGGCGGCTGAGGAGAGACCGCCGCAGCTTTCTGTCGCTCATCGTCGTCTGCGCGATCGTGCTGCTCGGAGTGTTCGGTGGCGCGGCGGTCTCGCGGCTCGTCGGGCACGACGGCTCCACGCCGTTCGCGTTCGCGGCGAGCACGAACAATCGTGCCGTCGGCCCGTGGACGCACGTCCCGGCACCTGCCCAGACGAGGCTCGGCGAGTTCGGGAACCTGCTGCCGCC
>JAICTB010000248.1 GCA_025936595.1 Thermoleophilia bacterium
GGATCTCGACGGTCTCGTCGGCCGAGCGCGCGTGCAGCGAGCCCGTGTCGTCGGGCGCGGCGACGGCGACGGTGGCGAGGCCGAGGTCGCGGGCGGCGCGGAAGACGCGGAGCGCGATCTCGCCGCGGTTGGCGACGAGCACCTTCTTCACGCGCGGAGACTATCCGTCGACGAGCAGGCCGTTCAGCGGCCCGAGAAAGCTCCGCGTCCGCCGCGAGAGGTGCGGCAGCAGCGCGAGCCGGTCGTATCGCTCGTCCTCCGCCCGCTCGCGGAAGCGCTCGAAGCTCACGTCCTCGCAGCCGAGATGCTCCCGCCAGAGCCGGAGCCTGGTCGCGCGCGCGAGCTCCTCGTCGCAGGTGATCACGCAGGCTTCTGTGTCGTTGTAGAACGAATGCCCGTTGAGGTTCGCCGAGCCGACGACCAGCCAACGGTCGTCCACGATGCCGATCTTCGCGTGCACGTACACCTGGTTCGCGCGCGTCGGCTGGTACAGCGTGCAGGCGAGGAAGCGGTCGCCCTCGTCCGACTCGACGAGCAGCCCGATCTGCCCGCGGGTGTCGTCCGCACCGTTGTTCGGACGCGCGGGCAGGAGCACGATCACTCGGAACTCGTCGGTCGGCGGGTCGCGCAGCTTCGCGCGGAGGATCTGCGTCACCTCCGGCGCCCAGAGAAACTGCGACTCGAGGTAGACGAGCCGCTGCGCGGAGCGCAGCGCCCGGATGTACGCCTCCAGGATCCGGTAGTCGCCGTCCGGCAGCGCGTCGTAGACGTCGTTGGGGACGGTGCGGACGAACTGTGCGCGCGTCGTCCCGGCCGTGCCCGCCTCGACCGGCTCGAGCTCTTCGCCCGTCACCTCCCGCCAGCGGAGTGCGACGTGACCCGCGATGTCCGCGACGAGCGGGCCCTCGATCCGCGACGACGCATCGTGCCAGCCGACGGCGCCGCGCGCCGGATGGGCGCTCGTGTCCAGCCGGTCCCCGCCGAGCGAGGTGAGGTCGATCCCGCCGACGAAGGCGACGCGACCGTCGATCACCGCGAGCTTCTCGTGGTGGCAGTGCATCGGCCGCTCACGCGCGTCGAGCGCCATCCGAATGCGGGTGCCGTGGACGAGCGCGTCGCGCCCGTCTCGAACCTGTGCGCGCGAGGGCCTGAAGAGCGGCAGCGGCGCACCGGCCCACGCGAGGACGCGCACGTCTGCTTTCGCCTCCGCGAGCAGCTCGCGCAACGTCGGACCGCCGCGCGAGAGGCGAAACGACGGCCCGAACGCCCAGCCGGCGAGAAGCACCGAATGCTCGGCCGCCGCGATCTCCGCCTCGAGCCGCGGCAATGCGTTCTCCCCGTCGACGAGGATCTCGATGAGGTTGCCGTCGCGCGGAGGCGGGTCGCCGGCGCACCAGAGGCCATCCGCGGGCGGCGCGTACGCGCGTGACCAGCCGTGCCTCCTCAGCCGACGGCGGTGGTGTGCGACGACGAGCCGCTCGACGCCGGCGCCGATTGAGTCGTCGAGAAGATCGATCCGCGCAGGCGCCATAAGCTCACGGAGCAGATGCCCGCGAGCGCGAGATACGGAACCGCGTCGGCCGTCGCATGGGCGAGTGCGCCGCCACCGGAGGCGCCGAGCGCCTGGCCCGGCGCCCACGCGAGATTGATCAGCGCAGAGGCCCAGCCGTACTGCAGCCCGCGCTCCTCCGCAAGGTTCGTCAGGAGGGTCATCCCCGGCGTGAAGAACGTGCCGAACGCGATCCCGCCGCACACGACGAGCGGTGCGAGCAGGAACGCCTCGCTCGGCCACGGCAGCAGCAACGCGATCGCGACGGAGCCGACGAGGCCGAACGCGATCGGGCGCGCAGGCCCGAGGCGGTCGGAGAGGTGGCCGACGAGCACGTTGTTCGCCGCCTCGAAAGCGGCGGAGCAGAGGAAGACGGCGCCGATCGCGACGGCGCCGAGCCCGAGCACCGAGAGGCGGAGCGGCGCAAGCACCGTCAGCACGCCGAAGAGGAGCGCGGGCAGGAAGACGAACCAGAAGGCGGCGAGCACCCGCCTGTCGCGGAGTGCCTGCATGAGCGGCGAAAGCCCCTGCCGCTCCATCGGCCGCGGCGCGGGCGTCGCGGCGGCGCACGCGACGAGCCCGAGCGATGCGACTGCGACCGCGCCGAACGTCCACCCGATGCCGGCGAAGGAGGCGATCCCGCCGATCACCGGCCCGAAGAGCGCGCCGACCACGGCCGCCGCGAACGCGCGCCCGATCAGCAAGCCGCGACGCGTTGCGGGCGCCGCCGCGACGAGCCAGCCGATCGCGCCGGTCCAGGCGAACGCGCTCGCAACCCCCTGCGCGAACCGGGCGAGGTCGAGCTCCCAGCCGGTGCCCGCGAGCGCGAACAGGATCGTGCAGATCGAGACCAGCGTGAGGCCGACGAGCACCGTCGGCTTCACGCCCGCGCGGGCCGCGACGAGCCCGCTCGGGATCGCTCCGGCGAACGCGCCGGCGGGATACGCGGCCGCCAGCACGCCCGCTCCCGTCTTCCCGAGCCCTAGGGTGTGAGCGTAATGGGGGAGGAGCGGCGTCAGCGCGGCGAAGAAGAGCGTGTCGACGAAGACGACCGCGCTCGTGATGAACAGCAACCTGCGCACGGCCGCCGAGTCTACGGCGGGCCGGTCTGGGGGACGGCGACGGAGGATCTGAACGCGACGATCCTCGAGTGGCGCCCGGGCACGGGGCCACAGGGCGAGCACGTGAACACGGAGCGCGACGTCGTGGTGGTCGTCGTCTCGGGCAGCCTCGAGCTGGAGCTCGACGGGGAGGCGCGGACGGTCGCGGCGGGCGAGGTCGCGATCGTCGAGAAAGGCCGCCGCAGGCGGCTCACGGCCGGCCCGGACGGCGTCCGCTACGTCACCGTGCACCGCAAGCGGCCGGGGCTCGGCATCTCGTCTACGCTTTCGCCCTCGCAATGAGGGTGTGGGTGGCGATCCTGTTCGCCGCCCTCGCGATTCCGGGGGTCGCCTCGGCTGGGACGGTGTTCCTTGTCGACGGCCAGGGCTGGGGTCACGGGGTCGGCATGAGCCAGTGGGGTGCGGAGGGCTATGCGCGCCACGGCTACGGCTA
>JAICTB010000258.1 GCA_025936595.1 Thermoleophilia bacterium
CTCACCGCCGCGCGGCGCCCGTTCCTGTACTTCCCTCTGCGCGCTCACTTCGAGCAGAACCACCACGTCGCGCACCGCCTCGAGCGCCACGGCGCCGGCAGGCGGATGAGCTACACGACCGATGGGCGGAGCGAGCTCGCGAACGCGATCGCCGAAGAGCTCGACCGTGAGCCGCGCTACCGCGCCGTCCCCGACGACGGCGCCGCGGTGGCAGCGGCCGTGATCGCCGAGCTCTTGTAGACCGAGGAACCCCGCCCGGTGTCCGCCGAAGGTGGCTCGGGGCCCTCGGCCCTGGCGCGTCTTCTTCTTCGCCTCGCTGCGACCCTCACCGCCCGCCTGCTGAAGGTCGGGCTCCCTTCCGATCCAACGAACCAACCGGCGCTGCGGGTGCGCGGCTTCGTCCCGACGCTCTGCGGCGCCCGGGCGTGGCGGAGCTAGTCTGAGACGCACGACGTGGCAGAGCATTCGATCCTCATCTGGAGCGACTACATCTGACCGTTCTGTCGGCTCGGCCAGGTGACGGCCGAGCAGGCCCGGCGCGAGTTCGACGCCGACCTCCAGTGGCTCCCATTCGACCTGCACCCGGAGTACCCGCCGGAGGGGATCCCCCTGGCGCAACTCCACCGCCGCTACGGGATCGGCGACGGGGAAGCCGACCCGCTGCGCGATCGCTTCGCCAGCGCGGGTCTCGCGTACAACCGCCCGCAGATCGTCCCGAACACGCGGCTCGCGCTGCGCCTGTCGGAGCTCGCACGCCGGGAGGGGCTCCACGAGCCGTTCCACCACCGACTGATGGACGCGTACTGGGCCGAGGCGACGAACATCGGCGATCCCGGCGAACTGCGCCGGCTCGCGGCCGAGACCGGGCTCGACACCTCAGAGGCCGAGCATGTGATTGTCGACCCGGCTGTGTACCTCGACGCCGTCGAGGGCTCAACCCGTCAGGCGCTGTCGATCGGCATCAACGCCGTGCCCGCCTTCCTCCTCGACCGCCGCCTCATCGTCGTCGGAGCGCAGCCGCTCGAGACGTTCCGCCACGCGTTCGCCCAACTGGCGGCCTAGCCTCGCAGGCGTCGCGCAGGGCAGCTCTTGTCCTGATGCGCGCCGTGTGCAATACTGAACCTTATGGTTCAGTCTCACGCACCCGTCGACCGAGCGTTCGCAGCCCTCTCCGACCCGACGCGGCGCGCGGTGCTCGAACGACTCGGCACCGGCAGCGCGACGATCACCGAGCTCGCCGAGCCCTTCGGCATGTCGCTGACCGGGATGAAGAAGCACATCAGGCTGCTCGAGGATGCAGAGCTCGTCACCACGGAGAAGATCGGCCGTGTTCGCAGGTGCACGCTCGTGCCCTATGCCTTCGAGGGCATCAGCACGTGGCTGCAGCGGCTCGATCGCTTCGCGCACGTCGTCGAACGCACGAAAGGAGCACGATGACCACCACTGTCACCACCCCGAACGAGCTCGAGATCCGCGTCGAGCGGATCTTCGACGCACCGCGCTCGCACGTCTACTCCGTCTGGACGGATCCGCAGCTGATTCCCGAATGGTGGGGCGACGGCACCGTCGTCGAGGAGATGGACGTCCGTGCCGGCGGTACCTACCGGTTTCGCACTGCATTCGGCGTCGTCGAGGGCGAGTACCGCGAGGTCGACCCGCCCGAGCGCCTCGTGCAGACGTTCCAGAACCATCTGCAGACGCTCGAGTTCGAGGATCTCGGCGAGCAGACGAAGCTGACGCAGACGATGCGGTTCGAGACGACCGAGCAGCGCGACACGACGATGCAGTACGGCGTCGAGGAGGGCGCGAAGGCGGGCTTCGAGCGCGTCGACGCACTGCTGCACAAGATCGCAGCGTAGTCGCATGCGCAACGGGACGAGATGGGGAACGCCCATCTCGTCCCGCGGATTCACCGATCAACCATCTAGATGGACGCGCGGATCGGTGAGCAGTGCGGCTCCGCCGACGACCAGCGCGAACGCAACGATCTGCAGGACCCTGCTCGCCCCGCCCGGAAGCGTCTCGTGGAGCAGCAGGATCCCGGCGACGATCGGGACGGCGTTCGTCGTGAGCGTCGCGATCCCGGCGGCGGTGACGGCGTCGCCGTGCTGGAAGGCCGACTGCAACTGGATCGACCCCAGCGCGTAGAAGCCGACGAGTGGCACCACGACGAGCAGCCAGGCACCGCCGTGAACGGCGAGCTTGGCCGAGATGTCGCCGCCGGAGAACAAAAGGCCGGCGGCAAGCCCGAGTATCGCCGCATGCGAGGCGCGGAGCCGCGCGACGCTGAGCACGGCGGCAGCGCCTCCGCACGCACCGAGCCAGACAGCTGCGTGCACGCCGTTCGGAACGTGATCGGTCGGCCGCGTGCCGGCAAGAGATACGCCGAGCAGGACGAGACCGCCGATCGCGAGGACGACGGCGACCTGCTCGCGCCGTGGCAGTCGTGCGGGATGCCCGCGCGCACCGGAGAGCGCCAGCACCGCGATCCCGCTCGCGCTGACCGCCTGCACGAGCGCGAGCGGAGCAAGCCGAAGCGCGGCGAGGTACACGAGCCAGCCGACCGTCTCGGCGCCGAACGCCGTCAGCCAGCTACGGCTGTGCAGCAGTGCCGCCGCGGCCCGAACCGGGCGCCGCGGGGAGAGCCGCGGCAGCGAGCGCACAGCATCGTGCTCACGCGTGTACGCCCAGTTCACGGCGACCGCCGAGACGAGCGCCAGCCCGAGCCCTATCCAGACAGCGATCGACCGCTCCTCACGACATCGCGATACTGGCCGTTCAGTCGCGTCGGGGGGGACGCGACAGTACCGGGCCCGCCCTCAACCGGCGTAGTCCTCGGAGATCTTTTA
>JAICTB010000184.1 GCA_025936595.1 Thermoleophilia bacterium
CCGCATGAAAAACGTTGCGGCGCCCTGAAGGGGCGCCTGCAGGCAGCAGGATACCCGACGGTCCTGCTAGCCGAGACTGGGCGAGAGCCAGCGCTCTGCGTCAGCGACCGCAATGCCGCGGCGCGCAGCGTAGTCCTCGAGCTGATCGCGGCCGATGCGCCCGACGGCGAAGTACTTCGACTCCGGATGGTGGAAATACACGCCGCTGACCGAGGCGGCGGGGGTCATCGCGAAGCTCTCCGTCAGCGCCATCCCGACCCGGGCGGCGTCGAGAAGCGCGAAGAGCTTCGGCTTCTCGCTGTGATCCGGACAGGCCGGGTAGCCGAACGCCGGCCGGATGCCGCGGAAGTTCTCCTTCAGGATGTCCTCGTCGGAGAGCTGCTCGTCGGGTGCGTACCACTCGCGCCGCGCGCGCCGGTGCAGGAACTCCGCAAAGGCTTCGGCGAACCGGTCCGCGAGCGCCTTCACCGCGATCGCGGAGTAGTCATCGTGCGCCGCGACATAGCGCGCGGCGAGCTCGTCTGCACCATGGATGGACACGGCGAAGGCGCCCATGTAGTCACCCGCAGGCGCCACGTAGTCGGCGAGCGAACGGTTGGGACGGCCGTCGCCGTGATCGGTCTGCTGGCGCAGGAACGAGAAGCGCGTACCGTCGATCGAGACGTCGTCGCCGTCAGCGTGGGCAGGCCAGAAACCGTAGACGCCCGTCGCGCGCAGCGAGCCGCCCTGCAGGATCTCGCGCACGAGCGCCTGCGCGTCGTCGTACAGCTCGCGGGCGGCGGGGTTCTCGAGGATCGCCGGGAACTTGCCCTTCAGATCCCACGCGTGGAAGAAGAACTGCCAGTCGATGAACGGAACGAGCTCGGCGAGTGCAGGCTCGACGAGGCGCGTGCCCGAGAACGGAGGCGCCGGCGGCTCGACCGGCGGCAGGGCGGCGCGGTTCGCGCGGGCAGCCGCGAGCGAGAGGAGCGGCTTGCGCACCTTCTCGGCGTGCTGGACGCGCAGGCGCTCCTGCAACTCGCGGTTCTCCGCGTCGAGCTGCCGGCGCCGCTGCGGGTCGATCAGCTGCGAGACGACGTCGACGACGCGACTCGCGTCGAGCACGTGCACCGTCTCGTTGGCGTAGACGGGCGCGATCTTCACGGCAGTGTGCTGCCGTGAGGTCGTCGCGCCGCCGATCAGCAACGGCAGCTCGAGCCGGCGCCTGTCGAGCTCGCGCGCCACGTCGACCATCTGGTCGAGCGAGGGGGTGATGAGGCCGGAAAGCCCGATCACGTCGACGTTCTCGGCCTCTGCCGTGTCGAGGATCCGTTCCGGCGGCACCATCACGCCGAGGTCGATCACCTCGTAGTCGTTGCAGCCGAGGACGACGCCGACGATGTTCTTCCCGATGTCGTGCACGTCGCCCTTGACGGTCGCGAGCAGCACCTTTCCCTGCGAGCCGTGCGACCCGTCCTGCTCCTCTTCCATGTACGGCTGGAGATAGACGACCGCGCGTTTCATCACGCGCGCCGACTTCACAACCTGCGGCAGGAACATGCGGCCGGAGCCGAAGAGGTCGCCCACGACGCGCATGCCGTCCATCAGCGGCCCCTCGATCACGTCGAGCGGCCGCGCCGCCTCGAGACGCGCCTCCTCGGTGTCTGCCTCGACGAAGTCGACGATCCCGTGCACGAGCGCGTGCTCGAGCCGTTCTGCCACCGATGCTTCACGCCACGCCAGATCGACCTCGCGCTTCATGCCCGATCCGCGAACGCGATCGGCGAGCTCGACGAGACGCTCCGTCGCGTCGTCCCGGCGGTTGAAGATCACGTCCTCGACGCACTCGAGGAGCTCGGGCTCGATGTCCTCGTAGACCGCGAGCTGGCCGGCGTTCACGATCCCCATGTCGAGCCCGGCGCGGATCGCGTGGAACAGGAATGCCGCGTGCATCGCCTCGCGCACGCGGTCGTTGCCGCGGAACGAGAAGCTGAGATTGGAGATGCCGCCCGACGTGCGTGCGCCGGGGCAGCGCTCCTTGATCCGCGGCAGCGCCTCGATGAACGCGCGGGCGTAGTCGTTGTGCTCCTCGATCCCGGTTGCGACGGCGAGGACGTTCGGGTCGAAGATGATGTCCTCGGGCCGAAAACCGACCGCTCCGACGAGCAGGTCGTACGCCCGACCGCAGATCGCGACGCGACGCTCGACCTCGGTTGCCTGTCCTTCCTCGTCGAACGCCATCACGATCACGCCCGCGCCGTAGTCGTGCACGCGCCGCGCCTGCCGCAGGAACTCCTCCTCCCCTTCCTTGAGCGAGATCGAGTTGACGACGCCCTTGCCCTGCAGGCACTGCAGCCCGGCCTCGAGCACGCTCCACTTCGAGCTGTCGACCATGACCGGCAGGCGCGCGACCTCAGGTTCGGTGGCGATCACGTTCAGGAACCGGCGAATCGCCTCCTCGCCCTCGAGCAGGTCGGCGTCCATGTTCACGTCGAGGAGGTTCGCACCGCCGCGCACCTGCTCGACCGCGACCTCGACGGCACCGTTGAAGTCGCCGCCTTCCACAAGCCGCCGGAAGCGCGCGGAGCCGGTGACGTTCGTGCGCTCGCCGACGACCACGAAGCCCGTGTCCGGGCCGATCTCGAACGGCTCGAGCCCGCTGAACCGCGGCGCCGGATGCCTGGAGGGCACATGTCGCGAAGCAAGTCCCTCGACGCTCTCCGAGATCGCCCGCGTGTGCTCGGGCGTCGAGCCGCAGCAGGAGCCGACGACGTTCAGGAAGCCGTCGCGCGCGAACTCGTGCAGGAGCGCCGAGGTGACGTCCGGCGTCTCCTCGTAGTCGCCGAACGCGTTCGGCAGGCCCGCATTCGGGTGCGCCGAGGTCAGGCACGTCGCGATCGCCGAAAGCTCGGCGACATACGGGCGCATCTCGCGCGCGCCGAGCGAGCAGTTGACGCCGACGATCAGCGGATTCGCATGCTCGATCGACGTCCAGAACGCCTCGATCGTCTGCCCGCTGAGCGTGCGGCCCGAGCGGTCGACGATGGTCACGCTGATCCAGAGCGGCAGCTGCGGCGCCACCTCGCGCGCAGCGACGACCGCGGCCTTCGCGTTCAGCGTGTCGAAGATCGTCTCGATCAGCAACAGGTCGACGCCGCCGTCCGCAAGCCCGCGGATCTGTTGCGCGTACGTCTCGACGATCTGCTCGAACGTGTGCGTTCGGTATCCGGGATCGTCGACGCGGGGGCTGAGCGAGAGTGTGATGTTGAGCGGCCCGACGGAGCCGGCGACGAAGCGCTCGGCACCCGCCGATTCGCGCGCGATGCGCGCTCCCGCGACGTTCAGGTCGTACACCGCGTCCTCGAGGCCGTAGTCCGCCTGGCCGACCGAGGTCGCGGTGAACGTGTTGGTGGTCGCGATGTCCGCGCCCGCAGCGAAGTACGCGTCGTGCACCGACCGCACGATGTCCGGGCGCGTCAGATTGAGCAGGTCGGGGTCGTTCAGCAGGTCGCGCGGGTGATCGGCGAACCGCTCGCCGCGGAAGTCGGCCTCGCTCAGGCCGCGGTTCTGCAGCAGCACCCCCCAGGCGCCGTCCAGCACGAGGATGCGCTCCTCGGCGAGAGCGCGTATCTGATGGGCGACGTCGCGATCGGGCATAGCTCTTTAGGCGTTTGTTGAACCGGTCGCCAAGCTGCTTTCAAAGCTTTCCGGTGGCTTGATGCTAGCGCGCGCCGAACGGAGGCGTGCGTCCGAACCAGGTTCGGGCTAGCCGCGGCCTGAGACCGCCAGCTGGTTCTCGGCGTGGCGGAGGCGCTGCTCGGCCTGCCAGCGGTCGGCGGTCGAGTCGCCGCTCGCGATTGCGTCGAGCTCGGCCTGCGCGGCCTCGAGCTGCGCGCGTGCGCGGGCGTCGTCGATCTTCGCTGCTTCGACCGCGTCGTCGACGAGCGCGATCGCCCGGTCCTCGAGCACCTGGAAGAAGCCGGGGCCGGTCGCGAACTCGAGCACCTCTCCCTGATGCACGTGGACGCGCGTCGAGCCCGCCTTCAGGGTCGCAATCAGGGGCGCGTGGCGCGCGAGCACGCCGATCTCGCCGGCCGCGCCGGGCACGATGATCATCTCCGCGTCGCCCTCGTACGCCGGGCCGTCCGGGGTCACGACGGAGACCGAGAAGCTCTTGCGATCGGCCACGACGCTTACGCGGCGGCGCCGGACATCTGCTTCGCCCGCTCGACCGCGCCCTCGATCCCGCCGACCATGTAGAACGCCTGCTCGGGCAGCTCGTCGTGCTGGCCGTCGAGGATCTCCTGGAAGCCGCGGATCGTGTCCTCGAGCTTGACGTACTGGCCCGGCGTGCCGGTGAACTGCTCGGCGACGAAGTTCGGCTGCGACAGGAAGCGCTGCATCTTGCGGGCGCGCGTCACCGTCAGGCGGTCCTCGTCGGAGAGCTCCTCGATGCCGAGGATCGCGATGATGTCCTGCAGGTCCTTGTAGCGCTGGAGCACCTCCTGCACGCGCGTCGCAGTCGAGTAGTGCTCCTCCGAGACGATGCCGGGCTGCAGGGCGCGCGAGAACGAATCGAGCGGGTTCATCGCGGGGTAGATGCCCTGCTCGACGATGGCGCGGTCGAGCACGACCGACGAGTCGAGATGGGCAAAGGTGGTCGCGGGCGCCGGGTCGGTGTAGTCGTCGGCCGGCACGTAGATCGCCTGGATCGACGTGACGGAGCCCTTGCTCGTCGTCGTGATCCGCTCCTGCAGCTGCCCCATCTCGGTGGCGAGCGTCGGCTGGTAGCCGACCGCGCTCGGCATGCGCCCGAGCAGCGCCGACACCTCGGAGCCGGCCTGTGTGAAGCGAAA